>JAYTRQ010000604.1:0-10739 GCA_043746125.1 Armatimonadota bacterium
CCTGTACAAGCACGTCGGCCAGACCGCGCCTTACTGGTGTGCCGGGCTGGTAATGAGCATTTGCTTCCTATTTGCCCTGTCGCGGCGGCGGGAGATGAGCGAGGGCCTCGCCATCCCGCCCACGCCTTCTATGACAAGAACAGCCTCCCCATGAGAACAAGCCTCTTCTCCTTTCTCGGCCTTCTGCTGACGCTTACCGCCCTGGCCCAGACGCCGCCCGTGCCGTCCGCCCAGTACGGCGCATGGCGGTCGTGCCGGATTGGGGGCGGGGGATACACACAGAATGTCGTCCTTTGTCCGTCGGACCCCAAGCGGTGCTACTCGTACGTAGACGTCGGCGGGGTGTTCCGCAGCGACGATGGGGGGCAGACGTGGCGGATGCTGCATGGGAGCCTGCCCGCGCAGGACAGTATTTATGAGACGCGAGGCCTATCCGTGGCCCCGCGCAACGCGGACGTTCTTGTCGCCGCGATTGGCAGCCAATGGTCTTCAGGCGCGGGCGTTTACCGGTCTTCGGACGGCGGGACGACCTGGCGGCGGACACTGGAAGCGGGCTTCATGGGGAACGGGCCGGACGATTGGGCCGGATTTCTATTGACCCGTCCCGCGAATGATCCGAATACGATTGTCGTCGCAAGCGAGGGCACGGGTGTCTTTCGCAGCGCCGACGACGGCCTCACCTGGACTAAGCTGGGGATGGAGGGCCTGCACCCCACTGACATTCGCTACGATACGTCAGACCCGGAGCGTCTGTGGCTGTGTACCTTCCCATTCAGCGGGTGGCTCGGCGGCAAGCAGGTGACGCTGACCGGCGGCTTTTACCGGTCTGTGGATGGCGGGGCGGCATGGGCTAAACTTTCCGACCAATCGCCGTCCGAGATCATTCAGGACCCGCAGACGGCGGGGCGGCTATACGGCATCATAGACCATCGCATCTCGGTCAGTGACGACCGGGGGGCGACGTGGCGGGACGCTTCAGATGGCCTGCCCGCCAAGGGGAACGGACAGGGCTACACCCACGAGTCCGGCTTTCAGTCGTTCGCGGCCGGCCCCGACTTTATCGTGACTGCCTCCACGAAAGGCACGTTCTACGTGCTGAGAAGCGGCGAAACGCGCTGGCGTAAGGTGGAGCGGTTGGGGCTGGAAGAGAACTACTACGGTCAGCCGTGGTTCGGCGCGGGCGGTGACCACTTTGGGTCAGCCCTGGGCAGCATCACCGCAGACCCGCGCGATCCGGCCCACTGGTACTTCACGGACTGGTTCTCAATCTACCAGACACGCGACAGCGGGAAGCACTGGCGACTGACGATGGATGGCGTGGAAACGACCGTGCTGCACTGTCTGACTCAGGACCCAGCCGATCCGGGCGTGGTGCATCTGGGCATGGCCGACAACGGCTACTTCCTGTCTGAGAACGGCGGCGTCCGGTTCAGCCAAGGGCAGGGCATCTCCAACAACGTCAAGTGCATTTCCGTCTGCCCCGCCCTGCCCGCCCGTGTGTATGCCGTCGGGCCGAAACAGTGGGACTGGTTCGCCAATCAGGTCTTTGTCTCGGTTGACCAGGGCCATGCCTGGACCCGGTCGCCGATGATAGGGCTGCCGGACATGGACAAGCATCACTGCAACACCATCGTGGCTGACCCGAAGGACCCCTACATCGCCTACCTGTGCGTCTCGCAAAACGTCGAGCTGGATGGGGGCGGCGTCTACAAGAGTACAGACGGTGGCAAGACGTGGGCAGCGATGAGTCAGGGCCTGCCGCTCGGCCAGTCGTTTTTCACCCACGACATCTGGAACGTAGGACGCGAGTTGGCCGTGACGGCAGACCGCCACTTGGTCGCCCTCAGTCGGGACCACACACAAGTCTTCCGTTATGACGCGGCGGCGCGAACCTGGCTGGCCATCACACTCGCGCTGAAAGGCCAACCGTATTCGGTCGTCGCCGACCTGCACGCGCCTGGCACGCTCTACCTGGGGGTGGAACACGACGGCATCTACAAGAGCGTCAACGGTGGCGCGGCCTGGGCGAGAGTCTGGAGCGGCAGTGTCCACCACATCACCGCAGATGAGGCGACGCCGGGGCGTCTGGCGGCGGGCACGGACGATGGCGTCATCCTCAGCACAGACGGCGGCAGAAGCTGGCAGCCCGCCGACCCGCACCTACCTAACCGCGTCTACAACCTCGTCGCCTTCGCCGGAGATCGCTTGCTGGCCGGGAGTACGGGCAGCGGCGCGTTCTGGATACCGCTCATACCGAGCGCCGCCCACGCCATCGCCGCCCACCCTGCCGTCATCGCCGCCATGCCCGACATGAACGTGCCCCTGCCACCCCTCAACAACGGCTCCATGACCGTCGGCACGGCCGTGCCAACGGGCTGGGAGAACGTCTGGTCCGGGTCCGGCAAAGTCACCGTCGTCCGTGACACGCAGGACTTCCAGACCGGCCCCGCCTCCCTGCGCGTCGAGGCCGTTGGCGGCCCGGCTTACGGCTCCGTCTCACAGAGTTTCGGGCCTGCCTCAGACCCGTTCACAGTCAGCGGTTCGGTCAAGTCGTCGGGCCAACTAGACGAAGCTCTGGTTGCCGTCCAAGCCACGGACGCGGCAGGCAAGCAGATCGCCTGGATTACGCTGACCAACGCGGCCGGAGTCAAAGCCTGGCAGCCGTTCTCCAGTGCAGTGAGCCTGCCGCCCGGCACGGCGCACTGGAGCCTACTGATGACGCTCAAGGGAACCGGAAAGGCCTGGCTGGACGAGGTGAAGTTCAGCCGGGCGCCGAGCGTGTTTAGGTAACCCACCCAGCACTACGTGCCTTCCCTCCCGAAGCGGGAGGGCTAGGAGAAGTGCAGGAGAAGGCGGTCACGGGGCCGCCCCAGCCTGTCTCAGACAAGAAAGCCATATCAGAACTGCCCTCCTCACCCTCCCGTTTCGGGAGGGGAGGCACTTGTGCCGGGTGGGTTCAGGAGAATCATATGCAAGTCACACGTCAAGACATCAATACCGGCTGGCGCTTTCAGGATGTCCCCCAGCCTGGCGCGTCGCCAACGACCCGCCTGCCCTGGCTGCCCGCGCAGGTCCCCGGCCACGCCCACTTAGATTTACAGCGGGCCGGGGTCATCCCAGACCCGTTCCACCGCCTGAACGAGCGCACGGTCGCCTGGGTGGACGAGACCGATTTCGTCTACGAGACCACGTTCCGCGTGGAGGGGGACGCCCCGCCTTGCGCCTATCTGGTCTTCCACGGCTTAGATACGGTCGCCGAGATCACGCTGAACGGGGAACCTCTGGGCAGAACAGACAACGCCTACGTCCCGCACGAGTTCCCCGTCAGCGGGCGTCTGAGGGCGGGCGAGGGCGAGGCGGGCGATAACGTCCTGCGCGTCGTCTTCACCTCCGCAATGCGGATCGGGCGGGAGCGTCACGACGCCTGGGACGCGGCGGGCGAGGCCACTCTGGAGCGTAATTGGTTCCACTGGGGGCCGCGCTCGTTCGTCCGCAAGCCGCAGTACCAATACGGCTGGGACTGGGGGCCGGAACTGCTGGGATGCGGGCTGTGGCAGGGCGTTGAGCTGGTGACGGTGCCGGTGGCGCGTATCACCGACTGGAAGTATGACGTGGAATTTACGGAAGACAACAAGGCGATCGTGACCGTGACGGCGGATGTGGAGCGTAGTAGAGGGGCGTCGGAGACGCCTTTGTCACTTGTCGCTTCCCTTCGGTCACTTTTGCCCGCAGATACCAAAACTTACGGCAATAAAATCAATCTGACGCTTCCAGTGCCAAATGTTAATGAGATGATCGTTTCCTTTCCCGTGGACAAACCGCGTCTCTGGGCCACCACGGAAAAAGGGGAAGGGCCTGCCCTCTACGAACTATCGTTGACCATCCAGAGCCTTCAAGTGGAGGAGGTCGTCATCAGTGAAACCGAAGGCGACCCGGCCGAGCGGGAAGCCGCCTTACCAAAAGCGTTGGGGGCGGGTACACAGTTTATTGACTTGACCCGTGTTGCTCTTGATCCCGAAGCTATTCGTCTCGTGCCAGGGGCGCTCGCCAAACGGTTTAACATTTTGCCGGTCAAGCTTGATCAAAGCAGCAGCCCAAAGCGTCTGATGGTTGCGGTGGCAGGTGCGGATACGGACACGCTTGGCATAGCTGACTTTGAGCTTGTAACGCGCTGTAGAGTGACAAGCGTCGTTGCAGCTAAGTCCGAGATAGCGGCGGCTCTTACCCGCGTCTATAGCGTCTTTCGACCACCTAATCAGGTCATAGACAAAGTGACAGCCCACATTGGCCTCCGCGCCATAGAGCTCATCCGTGAACCGGACACCGATGGCAAAGGCGAAAGCTTCAAGTTCCGTGTCAACGGCCAAGACCTTTTCATCAAGGGTGCGAACTGGATACCCGACAGCTCGTTCCCAGGCCGCATCTCGCACGAGCAGTTACGCCAGCGGATCACGCAGGCTAGAGATGCCGGTTTCAATATGCTCCGCATCTGGGGCGGCGGGCTGTACGAGAGCGAGGACTTTTACGACCTCTGCGACGAGTTGGGCATTCTGGTCTGGCAGGACTTCCCCTACGCCTGCGCCTACTACCCCGACACTGGCGAGTACGCGGAGGCCGCCCGCGTAGAGGCCGTCGCCGCCGTGCGGCGCATCCGCAACCATCCCTGCCTCGCCCTCTGGTGCGGCAACAATGAGAACGACACGATGTTCCACGACGGCTGGGGCGGCAGCCGACCGCCGCGCTACTTGGGGGAGAATCTGTACCAAGAGATTCTGCCCGCCGTGGTCGCGGCCGAAGACCCCAAGACGCCCTACTGGCCGTCGTCCCCTTACGGGGGCACGTCGCCGAACGACGAGAATGTGGGGGACGTCCACAACTGGGACGTCTGGCATGGGCGGGGCGACTGGGTGCATTACACCGAGAACGACGCCCGGTTCTGCTCCGAGTTCGGCTTTGCGTCCTCGTGCGGGATGTCGGCCTGGGGCAAGTGCCTGGCCCCCGAAGACAAGCACCCACACTCGGCGGCCCTTCGATGGCACGACAAGACGCGCAAGGGGTATGACACGTACTTGGACCTCGTCTCCATTCACTTCCCCGAGGCGCAGACACTGGAAGACTTGGTCTATTACACGCAGATCAATCAGGCAGAGGCCTTGAAGTACGGTGTGGAACACTACCGGCGGCGCAAGGGGCGGTGCTGGGGGACACTGTTCTGGCAGATCAACGACTGCTGGCCGACGCAGTCGTGGGCGATCATTGACTCGGAAGGCGAGCCGAAGGCGGCGTATTATGCCTGCAAGAAGTTCTACGCGCCGGTTTTGCTGTCTTTGGTCCGGGCTGGGGCAGGCGTCACGGCGCACTTGGTCAACGACTTGCTTGCCCCGCTGTCCGGCGTCATCACCTGGACGCTGACGACGTTTGACGGTGACACGCTGCACGAGGAAACGGCGCGGGTGTCTGTAGAAGCGAACGCGGCAACGGTCGCGGCCTCATTTGAGCTAGAGGAGGCGCTGGGGCAGGAGCGGGACGTCTACGGCTACGCCCAATTTGCCTCGGATGACGGCGCGGCAACCGCTGAGAACTTCCTGCTCCTGGCCGAGCCGAAGGACCTAAGAACGGCCGATCCGGGGCTGACGCTGACAGTCGCGCAAGCCGAAAATGGCTTTGAGGTGACGGTCACGGCCAAGCGCTTTGCGCCGTACGTCTGGCTGAAGCGGTCGGACGACGTACCGCTGGCCGGCCTGTCCGACAACTTTTTCCACTTGCAGCCAGGTGAGACACGGACGCTGACGATCGCGGCTGACGAGACGCTGAAGACGCCCGAAGACCTGCGCGGGCGGCTGATGGTGCGGTGGCTGTGAAGTCCTGTCTCTGTCGCGTCGGATCCTATCCCTGGCCCTTTCACGTTCGTTCCGTGCCTGTCCCTTCCCTCGGAGGGAAGGGCTTCAGAGAGGAGGGAAGGGCTCCGGAAGTAATTAAAGGCAATTGCAGCTTGTCGAAAGGCACAGGCCCGCATACCCTGTCTAGAGCCCTTCCCTCCGAGGGAAGGGACAGGCACGGAACGAACGTGAAAGGGCCAGGGATAGGATCCGATGCGACAGGGATAGGATCCGAACACGACAGGGACAGGGCTCTTGCGGCGGTTCCTCAAGATGGCAGCCGTCGACACGCTGATGCCGGAGCGGACGCGTCAGGGTGTGCCCGAAAGGGCGGTCAAGATCCTGCTGATGCACGAGCCGGATTGTGCGGACGAGGTCCTGCTCGGCTTCGCCTTGCAGATTTTGGGCCTTCTGCCCCCCCGAAGTGACCGTGCTGACGATCCAGCCGAAGTAACCTTATGCCACAGAATCTTTTGCAGGCGCCCAGCGTCATCAGTACCATCAGCAGCGCCGTCGGGCCGGCCGCACTGATCACGACGACGGCCATTCTGCTGTCCGGGTACACGGGGAAGTACAGCGGCATCTCGGACCAGATGCGCCGGATGACGGCCGAGTTCCGGGGTGCGGGGACGACGGCGGAGCGGCGGCAGAACCTGAAGCGACAGCTTTACCTGTTCCACCGACGGATTGGTGCGATGTGGGTGGCGAGTACGCTGCTGTCGCTCGCGCTGCTCCTGTTCATCGGCACGGTCCTGGCCGTGCTGCTTTCGGCCCATGCCTCGCGGCTCGGGCCGGTAGGCATGCTCACGCTGGTTGCGGGCCTGGCGTGCGTCGCCGCCGCCGTTGGCCTAGAGCTGTATGAGATCGGATTGGCGCGGCTGACGGCGGCAGGAGAATTGGAGGATATCTTTGCCAGAGCCCCTCCGCGTTTGCCACCCACCCCACCTGGGTAGAGCAGAATAAGTCAAGGACATCGCAAGAGGTAAGCACGTGACAACACGAACGGGACGAGAATTGGCGGGGCTGGCCGTGATTACGCTGAACGGCGGCCAGAAGCTGGGCCGGGTGGAAGACGTCGTTTTCGTGCCCGCGACGGGCCAAATCACGGGCCTTCTGGTGGACCGGGGCGGAATGTTCTCCAAGCCGAAGTTCCTGCCGGTCGGCCAGATCCAGAGCCTCGGCGTAGACGCTGTAACGGTGGCTGGTGGGGAGGCATTGACTGAGGCCGAACCGGAGCCGACAGCCTTCGCCTCCAAGATGCTGGACGGTCGGCCGGTACTGAGTCAGGCCGGGACGGTGGTCGGCAAGGTGGCCGACGTGGTCGTGGAGACGGACGGCTTGACCGTTCCCGCCCTGGTCATCTCGACGGGCCTGCTGGACAACGCTCTGCATGGCCGGCCCCTGCTGCCGCTGTCCCTCGTCCAGGCTGTCGGGGCGGACAGCGTGATCGTCTCAAACTCTTATGATCCCAAAGCTCCCCCCGCACATCCTTAGCGTCTTTGGTCTCGCCGTCGCTCTGACGGGGTGCGGACACCCGGTTCAAGAGACGGCAGCCCACAAGATCGCCGACGCCCTACCATCACTGCTCGGTCCGGCCGCGCATTATGACGTGCAGGTAGACGGCGACCCCTTCGCCCTTTCCCGAGGCCGTGCCCACGCCGTACACATTCAGGGCCAAACGGTGCAGCTGTCCCAAGCCTTAACGCTGGATACACTCACCGTGGACGTTGGGGACATCTCATTCAGCCAGGAGACGCGGCGATTGGACCATGTGGGGCGGGCCGATTTCACGGCGGCTCTGAGCCAGGAACACCTGACAGCCTACTTGGCGCACTCGAAGCCGCTCCTACCGGGCCTCGTGGTCGCATTGCGGCCGGACGACGTGCAGGCACGGGTGCCGGTCAAGTTCCTGGGGCTGGAGACGACGGCGGCGCTTTCGGGGACGTTTAAGCCGGACGCGGCCGAGCCGAGCAAGTTGGACTTCGTGACGGACGGGGCGCAGGTGGGTATCTTGCCCCTTCCCGCCGGACTGGTGAACCTGGCCGTGGATCAGCTAAACCCAGTCCTCAGCCTGTCCGGCCTGAAAGCGCCGCTGTCCATCACCGGTGTACGCATCGTCAACAGCCAATTGACGCTTCAGGGCACGGCGGATTTGAGTGGTTTAACTCACAGGGAAGCGGGAATAAACCGTTAGTGCGCCTAGTACGCGCCATATTTGGATGAGCAGAGACCAGGAAAGAAGGGCGAAGCACAATGGGAAGCATTCTCTACATTATCGGGGCGATCGTGGTCGCTTTCTGGCTGATTGGGTTGCTAACGGGGATTGGCGGACACTTCATTCACCTGCTCTTGGTGATCGCCGTGGTCGTGTTCCTGTTCCAGTTCATCACAGGCCGCCGCTCGATCTAGCGGCCCGGATGCGCAAAAGCCCGACGCATCGTTGCGCCGGGCTTTTTTGTGTTCCACCTAGAGAACTTTTTGCAAGACGGCGTAGGCCTTCGGTCCAACGGAGCGCACGTCGGGGAACTCGTAGCGGTTACCGTCCGTGTCGGTCACCATCAGGCGGTTTAGGCCCAGGGGGAACGAGTTGTCACGCAGGTTCCGCACCAGGAAACGGCGCGGACCGCGATCCGTCTCCACCTCCCAGGTGACAACGCCGAACTCGTCTTTCACGTTCAGGACATGCTCTATGCGGGGCGTGAAGTAACGGCGCTCCAATTCGTCGTCAATAATCGCCTTTGACTCACCGTCCAAGCCGTCCAGCGTCGTTAAGATACCGATGTCCTTGTCGTCGCCGTCACGGAGGCCGATGTAGGCATCCGGCTTGGAGAACGGGAAGGCGCGAGCGATTCGCACCTCGCGCCAGGATCGATCGCCCTCAATGGTCAGACGAACGGTGGAGTCGCTCGGACTTGTCCGAAACAAGCGAAGCGTCGGGGCGTCCAGGAAGCGAACGGCGAACGGGTTGTCAGTCTCGGGCATGGTTATTCCCCACCAGCCTCACGGTGCAGACGCAAGCCCGCGTCCAACAAGCCCTTGCTCATGGAGAGGGAGAGCCTGTCGGCATAGAGCCGGCACAAGGCAACTTGATCAGTGTCGTCCTTGTCCACAAAGTGGGAGAGGATCAGAAAGCCGTTGTCACCGTGCTGAATCTCTTCGGGCGCGATGCGTTGGTGCAGCCAGTCCAAGGCCAGGCCGTCCACACCGTAGCCATGCTCCAAGGCATCGGCGAGCGGTCCACACATCCATGGCACGACCCCTTCCGTGCCGGCATTAATGGCTGCCGCCCCCACTTGCCAGGGGAAGTCCCCAGAGAAGATAGCCGACCGAAGCTGGGTCTCGTGCAGGAACCACTCCTGCGGCGGGCTGAAGTCGGTCAGCCCGGCTTGGAGTGCAGTGGAGTCGCCACCGAGGGCGTCAATGAGTGCGCTCAGGCTCGTCTGCTGCAACCGCGTCTCTTCCGCGGGCGAATGGCCGTCTTCGGACCGGCCTTCCAGAAACGCCTCGACGTCTGCGGGGCGACGAGCAAAGAAGCCGCCGAACAGGTGGCCGGCGCGGGTGACGTGCCAGTACATGCCGGAGAAGTAGGCGACCAAGGCAGCTTTTTCAACTTTGCCCGCCCGGATGGCCTGGGTGAACGGGTGCGTCGCGGCGGCCCGGCGGCGTGGTAGGATGACGTCATGGTAGAGGTCCTGTACCCAGGGGGCAAGGGCATGAACATCAAGCGTGTCTACGATCTCGGCGTCGTGCCGGGTTGTGGCGGCAGGTATTTCCAGGGTGGCGGTCGTCATGGCGGGTGTGCTTTCTAAGGCTTTTGTGTCCCGGCACTGGAAGTGCCGGTCTACTCGGAGGAAACCCCTCCGGGGTTAAAGACAGCGTGGACGGCTACGGTTCCTCAGTCGCGGAGCGGCTTTCTACGAGTGGACCGGCACTTCCAGTGCTGGGTGGTCCTACGCATCCACGAAGTTTTCCTTCAGCTTATTCACTTCCTGCTGCATGTTTACCAGGCGGCGGAAGACGCCTTCGGGCTTTTCCATCAGCTCGTCGTGCGTGCCCAACTCCACCAGCTTACCCTTCTCCATCACCATCAGACGACTGGCATTGCGGAGCGTGGACAGGCGGTGGGCGATGGCGAAGGTCGTTCGGCCCTCGATGAGCCGAGCCATCGCCTCCTGAATCTGCTTCTCCGTTTCGGTGTCAACCGATGCCGTCGCCTCGTCCAGAATCAGAATACGAGGGTCGTGCAGGATGGCGCGGGCGATGGACAGGCGCTGGCGCTCGCCGCCGGACAGACGCGCTCCACGTTCGCCGACGTAGGTGTCATAGCCGTCCGGGAATCGCATCACGAAGTCGTGGGCGTTAGCGGCTTTGGCGGCCTGCATGATCTCTTCGGGCGTCGCGTCGGGCTTGGCGTAGGCGATGTTGCTGCTGATGGTGCCGGGGAACAGGAACGGCTCCTGCAAGACGACGCCGATCTGGCGGCGCAGGTCTTCCATCCGGATATTGCGGATGTCCACGCCGTCTATGAGTATCTGACCGTCCTTGACGTCATAGAAGCGCGACAGCAGATTGATGATAGTAGACTTTCCTGCGCCGGAGTGCCCGACCAGGCCGATCATCTCGCCGGGCTGGACGTCTACCGAGACGTCTTCCAGGATGCTCTGGTTCTTGTCGTAGGAGAACCGGACGTCCTTCATCTCGACGCGGCCCTCAATGCGCGGCATCGCGACCGCATCCGGCGTGTCGGCGATCTCCGGCTCGGCGTCTATGACCTCAAAGACGCGCTCCGCGCTGGCCGTAGAGCGGGAAAGCCAGTCGGCGATCTGGGTCATCTGCTGCAACGGCCCCATCAGCATCCCG
>JAYTRQ010000605.1:0-3481 GCA_043746125.1 Armatimonadota bacterium
CCTGCACACGGGCGCGGCGGAGCTGCGCGGCGGGGACTACTTCGGGGGGGCCTTGAGCCGGGCGGCCCGCCTGCTGGGCGCGGCACACGGCGGGCAGACGCTGGTCTCGGAGGCCACGGCGGCTCTCGTCGGGCCGCTGCCCGAGAGTGCGAGCCTCCGCAGCCTGGGGCGGTACCGGCTCAAAGACCTGTCCCAGCCGCAGGAGGTGTTCGGGCTGGAACACCCGGACCTCCCCGGTGGCTTTCCGCCGCCCCGGTCGCTGGAAGCCTTCCAGCACAACCTGCCGGGACAGCTCACGTCCTTCGTCGGGCGCGAGACCGAGATGGACGAGGCGCAGGCGCTTCTCAAGCGGACGCGGCTCGTGACGCTGACGGGAACGGGCGGGTCGGGCAAGTCCAGGCTCGCCATCCAGGTCGCCGCCGAGTCCTTGGACAAGTATCCCGACGGCGCGTGGCTGGTCGAACTCGCCCCGTTGGGAGACCCCGATTTGGTGGTCCAGGCCGTCGCGGGCATCCTGGGCTTGGGCGAGGAGCCGGGCCAGCCGCTGCTCCAGACCATCACCGATGCCCTGCGGCCCAAGTCCCTGCTACTCGTGTTGGACAACTGTGAGCATCTCATAGACGCCTGCGCCCATTTGGTCGAGGCCCTGCTCCAAGCCTGCCCCACGCTCCGTATCCTCGCGACCAGCCGGGAGAGCCTGGGCGTTCCCGGCGAGGTCGTGCTACCGGTCTCATCGCTATCATTCTCCCCACCCGAGCCCACGCACACGGCCGAGTCGCTGACCGGCAGCGGGGCCGTCCGGCTGTTCGTGGACCGGGCGGTCGCGGCCCAGCCGGGCTTCCACCTGGACGACGGCAACGCGCCCGCCGTCGCTCGCATCTGCGCCGACTTGGACGGCATCCCCCTGGCCCTGGAGCTTGCCGCCGCCCGCGTCAAAGTGCTGTCCCCGCAGCAGATCGCCTCCCGGCTGGACGACCGTTTCCGCCTGCTGTCGGGCGGGGCCCGGACGGCTCTGCCGCGCCAGCAGACCCTGCGAGCGCTCATTGACTGGTCTTACGACTTGTTGCCCGATCCCGAAAAGGCCCTCTTCCAGCGGCTTTCCGTCTTCAACGGCGGCTGGTCTTTGGAGGCGACCGAGACAGTCTGTGCGGGCGAGGGTGTGGAGGAGCTAGACGTCTTGGAACTCCTCTCCCGCCTCGTCGCCAAGTCCCTCGTCGTCGTCGAGCCGCCCGCCGATGGGCAGGTGCGCTACCGCCTTTTGGAGAACCTCCGCCGGTACGGCCGGGAGCGGCTGGCAGAGACGGACGAGGGGGAGTTGCTTTCCCTGCGTCACCGGGACTGGTACCTGGCACTGGCCGAGGAGGCCGCGCCCCTTCTGACCGGGCCAGACCAGGCGGCCTGGCTGGACCGGCTAGCCCGAGACCACGACAACCTGCGGGCGGCCCAGGACGTCAGCCTCGCCGGGGGTGGCGGGGCGGAGGCCGTGCGCCTGGCGGGGGCCTTGTGGCACTTCTGGTACGTCCGGGGACATCTGACCGAAGGCAGGCAGCGGTTCGCGTCCGCCCTGGGTGGGGGGGACGAAGCGCCCCCGGAGGTCCGGGCGTTGGCGCTGGGGGGCGCGGGCATTCTGGCCTGGGCGCAGCAGGACTACCCTTCGGCCCAACACCTGTGCGAGACCGGCCTGACGCTGTGGCGCACCCTGGCCAACCGGAGCAAGGAGGCGGCGGTACTGAACACGCTGGCGATGGTGGCGGAGTATCAGGGGGACTACACCACGGCCCGCGCCCATTACGAGCAGGCATTGACCATCCTTGAGGAGATCGGAGGAGCCCCTCGAATGGCCGTCATCTTAGGAAACCTGGGGGCGCTGTCACTCAACGAGGGCGACCACGAGAGGGCGGCCCCCTTGTTCGAGCGGAGCCTGGCCCTGTATCAGTCAGTGGGAAATGAACACGGCATTGCTAGCACCTCCCACAACATGGGCGGGGTTGCCTACCATCGGGGCAGGCACGCCGACGCCTTCACGCGGTACGGCCAGGCCCTCATCAGCAGCCTCAGGCTGGGGGATGAGGCGGCCGCGCTGAGAACGCTAATCTCGCTGTCCGCCGTCTGCCTCGCCCTCGGCGGCGCTTTCAAGGCGGCGTGTCTTCTGGGGACGGTAGAAGGAATTTCCTCCACCGGCCGCCAATCATTGAATTCAGTCGATCAAGCAGAGTATGATAGCAACATGGACCAGATCCGGGCGGAACTCGGCCCCACCGACTTCACAGCAGCGTGGCAGCAGGGCCAGGCCATGACGCTGGAAGAAGCAGTACACTACGCAATCAATCCCCTATCCTAAACAAGGCGGAAAAAGGAGACAAGAACATGGCAGACAGTAACGGCGTGGAAGACCCCAACAAAAGCGGAGACGGCCCTAACGTGCTGCAGCTCATCCTGGGCCTGAGCCTGATCGGCCTCGGGGCAGTTCTCGTGTTCAAGGCGCTCAACAGACGGTCCCTCACCAGCCCGATGATGCCCTCCCATGTGCCGACGAACATCGTGTTCACCCGGCTGGGCAACCAGATCACGGGCACAATAACGCTGGACAGTGCGAACCCGAGCGGCCCCGTTCCGCTGACCCTCGCCTACGCGCCAGGCAGCTACGTCACCTCGCCACAGTATTCCTGCGCCGCCGCCCAGAACAGCCCGACGGCCACGTTCCAGTTCACAGTCGGCACGATCCCGAGCGGCCAGTACCTGAACATCACCGCCTGTGCCGTGGGGTGTACCGGCCCAACCTGCTGCGTCACCAAGCCATTCCCGCCGACGCCGTAGGAGTCGGATCCTATCCCTGTCCCGTTCACATTCGTTCCGGGTCTGTCCCTTCCCTCGGAGGGAAGGGCTTCGGAGAGGGGAGAAGGGCTTTCGGAAACCAATCGGGAGCGGCAGCGTCTGGACGAGAAGCGTCTCGACGAGAAGCCCTTGCCTTTCCTCTTTATCCGAAGCCCTTCGCTCTTTATCCAAAGCCCTTCCCTCGGAGGGAAGGGACAGGCCCGGAACGAATGTGAACGGGACAGGGATAGGATCCGACAGCCCTTGCCCTTCGCTCTTTATCCGAAGCCCTTCCCTCCGAGGGAAGGGACAGACCCGGAACGAACGTGAACGGGACAGGGATAGGATCCGACAGCGAGAGGATCCGACAGCGAGAGGATCCGACAGGCTCCCTGGAATCGGCTGAAGACAGGAGGGCGGAGCCTCTGCCCCTACGAAAGTGCGTCACCCATGCCCGCGCCCCCCGGACCCCCGACGGGGACCGTTACATTTCTGTTCTCGGACGTTCAAGGTAGCACCCAGCTCTGGGAGCAGCACCCTCAGCCGATGCGCGTCGCCCTCGCACGCCACGACGAACTCCTCACCGGCCAGATCGCCCGGCACGGCGGCTACGTCTTCAAGACCGGCGGCGATGCCTTCTTCGCCGCCTTCGACCGGCCCGAGACGG
>JAYTRQ010000606.1:0-3481 GCA_043746125.1 Armatimonadota bacterium
GCCAGCGTCTCGGACTCATTGTAGCGGTCGTGCAGGAAGCGGGCCAGGAATCGTGCCCGCTCGGAAACGTACTCGTCCGGCGCGACGGCTCCCAGGGCCAAGCTCATCAGCGAGACGTCTTCGTCTACAAGGGCTCGAATCAGGTGGCGCTCGGCCTGCTCGGTCGCCCCGCCCCGAGAACGCGGCGAAGGAGGCGTCGGCGGCGGTGACTGACGACGGCTGGTGTAGGCAGCCGGGCCGGGCTGCACACCGGTCAGGCCTGCTCGGTGGCTTGCGATGTCCTGCCGGATCTGCTCTTCGGCATAGGCGGCCCCGGCGCTGTACTGCGGATGGTAGGCGACCAGCATTTTGACGTACTGCTCGCGCTCCAGAATGCTGGGCACAGCCGCCAAAATTGGAAGCGCTTTGCGGAATAGCGCAACACGATCCCGCTCGGTCTCGCTCGGCCCCTTGCGGATGATCTGCCTGATCCGGTACTCCGTCAGCGGAAGCGCGTTCTCTATCGCCTGCTCAAAGACCAGCCGCCGGCCTGCCTTCAGCAAGCTGTCCGGGTCATCCCCTTCCGGCAGGTCCAGGACGCGCACGTCCACTTCCTGCGCCTCGAAGATCTGGGCCGCCCGGCCCGCCGCCTTCAGCCCGGCCGAGTCGGCATCGAAAGCGAGCAGAACAGTAGAAGCGAGACGCGCCAGAGTCTGCACATGCTCCTCGGTCAGTGACGTCCCCAATGTGGCGACCACGTTCTCGAACCCGGCCTGGTGGCAGGCAATGACATCCGTGTAGCCTTCCACGACGATGGCCTGCTCCCGTGCCGCGATGGCCTTTCGCGCCCGCCATAGGCCGTACAGCTCTTTCCCCTTGGAGAAGAGCGGCGTCTCAGGCGAGTTCCAGTACTTCGGCTGGCCGGGCCGCGCCTCACCGATGAGCCGCCCACCGAAGGCGATGGGCCGCTCGTGAACGTCCAGAATGGGGAAGACAAGACGCCCGCGCAGCTTGTCAAAGGCACCCCGCTCACCGATCGTCACCAGGCCGGCTTTCTCGGCGTCGGCAAGGGGTATACGTTGCTGGGTCAGGACTCGGCACAGGCCATCCCAATCGTCGGCGGCGAACCCGAGCGCAAAGTTTTCCTGCGCGGCGTGGGCAACGCCCCGCTCTTGAAGATACTCCCGCGCAACAGGGGACCGGGCCAGAACGTCTCGGTAGTAGCGCAGGGCGATGGCATTGATCTGCCGCAGCCGATCCTTCTGCCCGGCCTCAGACGGCACGTTTGACTGTGCGCTCTCTCCCGTGCGCGGCTGGCGATTGGTCAGAGTGATGCCCGCTTGCAAGGCCAAGCGTTCGAGGGCTTCCGGGAAGGACAGATTCTCGATCTTCTGAACGAACTTGAAGACGTCGCCGCCCTCACCGCACGACCCAAAGCACTTCCAGTAGCCGATCTCCGGCGAGACCACGAACGAGGGTGTCTTCTCCTGATGGAAGGGGCAAAGGCCCTTGAGCTGACGCCCTGCCCTCTTCAGAGTGACGTAGCGCTCCACCACGGAGACGAGATCGGTCCGGGTCCGCACCTCATCTATATCGCTGCGGTCTGCCATGAGTCGCGCCTAGTCCGGGGACGCGACGATGATTCCGACCAGCTTCTGGTCCAGGAACTGGAAGCCGCAGTGCAGGGTGTCTTTGTAGTCGGTGCTCACGACGGAGCCTTGGATGTAGGTGTTCTCGGGGTAGCCGTAGCGGGCGACTACCTGAGCGTAAGAGACGCCGAGTTTGATGCTCCGCGATGTCCCGTAAGCCCCGGAATAGCCGGTCTCCCGGATCTGGACGACCCGCTTGTCCGGGGAGATCGTGAATTCCAAAGAGCCACCGTTTTGCCGGTCGTAGATCAGCGTCACCGGCTGCTTCGGCGGTGGGGCCGCGGGGCCGCCGCCCGGAGCGCCCGGGCCACCAGGCAGGCTACCGGGCGAACCGGGGAACTCACTGCCGGAGCCACCCATCATCTGGCTCATCTGGTTTCCTAGCTGCTGACCGAAGCCGGGAAGCGAACTGGGGCTGCCACCCGAACTACCAGGGTAGCCACTGGAACCGCCACCCGGACCGCCCATGCCGCCGCCGGGTCCGCCCATGCCGCCGCCGGGTCCGCCGCCCGCTCCCGTCATGGCGCTTGCCGCCGACGGGGCGACACCGCCCACGAGGATGCGGCTCGGGTTGCCGAACTTGCGGGTCACCTCGGAGCCGGGTGCGAAGATAGAGATCCCGGCCAGAGACCGCTCCGGGCCTGCCGCGAAAGCCGCCCCGGCGATAGGGAGCAGCGTCGCCGCTGCCGCCGCCGTTAACACAACCCGCCGGGCCAAAAGCCGGCCGCGCCCGCCGCCATTGTTAATCATCAGAAGCCTCCATCCAGTAGTCAGGACCGAAGTAGACGTGCAGAGTCAATCGTACAGAACATAATACGGTATAATTGGACGGGACAACTCCCCACGGCTAAAGCCAGTGGCTACCCGCTTGACACGCAAGCGTTCGCTTCTGGACAGAAACCAGGGCTACTCTGGCCTTACACCACGGCTGTGTTGCCCTACAGCAATTTTAACTCGTCGTTAGAAGGCGGCTCGTGCAGAGAACGCCTCTTATGACAGTCTTATGACAGCGAAGTGAGACGGTGTGACTGATAGTCCAACGTGTTCCCGAAGCAAAAATAAGTGTCTCAGCCGAAATCCGAAGACCTCTGGCAAAAGCCCATTCTTAGCATGGGCAGAACATTCGTGGCTCCCAGCTCCCGTTTTATGCTTTTCGCTGTGTCTGTATGCTTTCATTGTACCCTAAAGGTTGTCACGTAACGTCTTCGGAGAGACGGTGTACTATTCATCCCTATAAATAACTCCACAGAATTTGGCATTCGACTTAAACGATGCCGATTCCTGCCGCCTCTTCAAAGTTGTTGGCAAATGAACTTTTTTACTCCGGCGGCGTCTGAAAAATCAGCAATTAACGATCCGCCCGCTGTGGAGTGGTTAACGATGGGGTTTGCTCAGGTGCTGCGTGTGCCGATTTCCGATCTTTCATTGGTCGAGCGCTGCCGCGTCAATGACGAGGCGGCGTTTGACGAAGTCGTCTCACGGTACAAAAACAAAGTTTACAACTACGTCTACCGAATGACGGGGAGCAGCGACGATGCCGAAGACCTGACCCAAGAGGTCTTTATTCGTATGTACCTGTCTCTGGACTCGTTCCGCGGCCAGTCCAGTCTGAACACCTGGCTATTTCGCATTGCCTCCAACCTGTGTATAGACCAGTTCCGCCGTCAAAAAAACAAGACGCCGGCGTATTCGCTCGATGAGCCGGTGGGCCAGGACGACCAGACCAGCCGTGAAGTGGCCGACAGCACTTATGAGCCGCACCGTCTTTTGGAGAACGTCGAAATGGCGGAACAGATCCAGGAGGCTTTAACGCAGATCCCGGAAAAGCTGCGGGCGACCTTGATCCTGCACGA
>JAYTRQ010000607.1:0-3481 GCA_043746125.1 Armatimonadota bacterium
TCTTCACTGCCCAGCACGCTGATGTAGACGGTCGCCTCTTTGTAATCGGTCGTCACTTCGACTTCGGTAATGGACAGCAGGCCGTCGCTGAAGCGCGGGTCGCGCATCTCACGCCGGATGACCTCGGACAGCACCTCGCGTAATTGGTCCTGCAAACGCTGTTTTCGTGTGGCGGGCATACTGGGCTTCTTTCAGAGCATTTCGATCTCGCTATGGCCCAGGGCCACGCGCGGGTTGCTCTCAATGTGGTCCGTGACTTTGTCTAGGACCTGATGGGCGAAGGCGTTGTCCGAAGCGACCACGGCGACGCCGATGGTTGCCCGCCGCCAGACATCATGGTCGGCGACTTCGGAAGCTGAGACGTTGAACTCATTCCGCAGATGAGCGAGCAGACTTTTAAGTACCTGCCGCTTGTCCTTGAGAGAGTCGGCCTCTTCGATGTGCAGTTCGACGGTGAGCAGGCCGATGGTCATGGCTAAGTAGCAGGGGAAAGAAAGGGGCGGGGGCAAGCCCCGCCCACACCCATGTCTAAAGCGTCCGCTCGACGCGGCGCATCTCGTAGCACTCGATGGTATCCTGCGGTCGGTCGTCCACAGGCGCCATTGGATCGTAGCCAGGGATCAGGATACCGCACTCAAAGCCATAGGCGACTTCGCGGGCATCGTCCTTCTCGCGCTTGAGCGTGTCAATCTTGCCCTCAGCCACCTGCTTGCCGCCACGCTTGACGCGGACGTTCGCGCCGCGCACGACCTTCCCCTGCGTGATGTAGCAGCCCGCAATGGAGCCGCCCGCGCGGGGCAGCTTGAAGACGGCCCGCACTTCGGCGGTGCCCAGAGGCACTTCCTCGAAGATCGGCTCAAGCAGGCCCGCCATCGCCTTCTTGACGTCGTCAATCAGGTCGTAGATGACCCGGTATTCGCGGATCTCAACGTGCTCGGCCTCAGCCAGACGCGCCGCAGCCGGCTCGGCCTTGACGTTGAAGGCGACGATCAGCGACGACGAGGCGGATGCTAACAGAACGTCCGAATCGGAAGCGGGACCGACGCCCGACGAAATGAACCGGATGCCGACCTCAGGATGCTGGATCTTCTCCAGCGACTGCCGGATGGCCTCGACTGATCCCTGCACGTCACCCTTAATGATCAGGTTCAGCTCTTTGGCCGTGCCCTGCTTGAACTGCTTCTGTAAGTCTTCCAACGTGACCGGGCGGCGCGTATTCATTTTGTCGTCACGCGAGGCTGCCTGTCGGCTTTCGGCCAGGTGGCGGGCGGCCTTCTCGTCCTTCACCACTTCCAGGCGATCACCTGCGGCAGGCACATAGCCCAAGCCCAGCACGACGACCGGCGTGGCCGGTGTTGCCGACTTGATGCGCTGTCCCCGGTCGTCCATCATAGCCTTGATGCGGCCGTACGTCGTGCCGGCGACGATGGAGTCGCCCATCTTCAGCGTCCCCTGATCTACCAGGATTGTCGCCACAACCCCACGCCCTTTATCCACTTCGGCCTCGACCACCCAGCCCGTCGCCGGGGCGCTCGGATCGGCCTTCGGCTCGACTTCGGCATCGGCGACGAGCAGAATCGTTTCCAGCAGGTCGTCCAAGCCGAGCTTCTCTTTGGCCGACACTTCCACGGTCTGTACCGTGCCACCGTAGGCTTCAGGCATGACGTCGTACTCGGTGAGCTGCGTCAGGACGCGTGTTGGGTTCGCGCCTTCCTTGTCAATCTTGTTCAGCGCAACGACGATGGGAACGCCGGCCGAGCGGGCGTGGTTGATCGCCTCAATGGTTTGTGGCATGATGCCGTCGTCGGCGGCGACGACCAGGACCGCAATGTCCGTGATCTGTGCGCCGCGTGCCCGCATGGCTGTAAATGCCTCATGGCCCGGTGTATCCAGGAACGTGACTTTGCGCTTCTGGCCCTTGTTGCTCGGATCATCCACATCAACCTGATAGGCCCCGATATGCTGCGTGATACCGCCAAACTCCCCCGACGCGACTTTCGCGTGACGAATGGCGTCCAGTAGGCTGGTCTTGCCATGGTCGACGTGGCCCATGATAGTGACCACGGGCGGACGGGCGACCGGCCCAGCCACTTTCTGGCGCGGCTTGGCGGCGACCACGGCGACTCGTGGCGGGGCGGGAGCGATCTCCGGCACGGCAGGAGCGCCGGGCTTGGCCTGTCCACCGGAGGGAATGATCGTGACAATGACCTTATAGCTCTTCGCCAGGCGGACCATCACTTCGGGGCTGAGTTTCTGATTCGGCGAGGCGAGGACGCCCAAGCCCATCAGTTTTTTCTGGATATCGGAGGCCGGGATGCCGATGAGGACCGCGAAATCGCGCAGCGTGATGACCTCGGGGACGTCAACCTGGCGCGGGGGCTCATTGGACACGGGGGGCTTGGCGACAACGTTAGGCAGCGGTGGAGGAGCGGCGGGGGTTGCGACAGACCCAGCCGCCACGACGCCGTTTGCAGGGGCGACAGCCTCATGAGCAGGCGTTTTCGCCGCGCCGTTGCCATTCGAGCTGACGACGGGGGCCGGAACGGGTGTCGGGGCAACCAGAGGCTCAGCCACGGCTGTTACGGTCGCCGCTGAGGCGACGCCCATGCGGCGGCGGACGGATAGGGCCAGATCATCGGACAGGTTACTGGAGGGGACTTTGGACGTCTCGCCCAGTTCCTTCAGCACGTCCAGCACTTCGTTGTTGGAGACGTTTAATTCTTTTGCTAAGTCGTAGATTCGCACACCTGACATAAACTCTATTCACCTCTCGTTGTTGCACTTTAAATCATATCGCGGTCACTCCTGTGGGTGGCGCTGTAGGCGGGACTCTTTCCGCCAGGGTCTTCAAATCGTCCGCGAGGCAGGGCGGCAGGGCGGATACGGACAGGGACCGCTCGAACCGCTTCTGCTTCACGGCTTTCTCTATGCACTCAGCCGATGCGCACACATATGCACCCCGCCCTGCCGCATGCCCCGTCGGGTCGGCGGCCACGCCGCCGCCGTCTTTCTCGGGGGCACGGGTCACGCGCAGAAGCGTCTTCTTAGCCGATGTCTGTCGGCAAACGACGCAGGTACGAATTGGGACGCGACGGGTCTTCATAGCACTCTTAGAACGCCCGCTGGGCCGCGCCCGTTCCCTACTCTTCGTCCTCATCGTCAAACGCCTTGAGCATATCGGCCGTAATCATCACTTCATCACCGTATGCCACTGCGTCGCCCGATTCGTCCGTCGGCAGCGTGACGGCCCCATCGCCCGCAAGAGACTTCGCCGCTGTGCCCTCCGCCTCTCGCTCCTCGGCCTCGACCTCCTCCGCCGCACGGGTGAAGGCGGCCTTGGCCTCCTGAGACTCGGAGCGAATATCAATGCGGCAACCAGTGAGACGGGCGGCTAGGCGCACGTTTTGGCCAGACTTGCCGATGGCGAGCGACAGCATACTATCCGGCACGAGGACGAAGCAAGATTTTTTCTCTTCGTTGA
>JAYTRQ010000608.1:0-3468 GCA_043746125.1 Armatimonadota bacterium
CTATCACTGCCCCTACCCTCTTCCTATCTCAATTCCGACCTACAGCCGGACCTCCTTGCCCGTATCGCTGGACTCGTACAGGGCGTCCAGAAGGCGGGAGGCCATCTGGGCCTGCTCGCCGGGCACGGGCACCGGCGTGTCGTTTATGATCGCCTGCACGTAGGCCCGAATCTCGGTCTCATGGGTGGCAACACTCGGCAGGAACACGGGCTGGCTGTCATACAGCGCCCCGGCCTCCTCCGTGTAGATGCGCGTGTTGGCGTCGTTTTGCAGGTCCAGCAAGACGCCGCCCTCAGTCCCGAATAGGCTGGTCTCGAAGCGCTCCTTGTCGTTGTTCAGCACGAACGAGGACTCCAGAACAAGCGACGCGCCATTCTCGAACTTGACGTAGCCAGCCGCGAAGTCCTCTACGGTGAAGTTGTTCGGGTCCCAAGGCTTACCGAACAGATTCACATGGCCCGACCGGTGCCCGAATTTGGTCACAGCCGTGCCACTGACGGCGACCGGCTTGGGGTGCCCCATCAGCCACAGGGTCATGTCCAGGATATGGACACCGATGTCAATCAGCGGCCCGCCGCCCTGCTTGTCCTTCTCGGTGAAGACGCCCCACATCGGGACGCCCCGGCGGCGAAGGGCCTGGGCGCGGGCGTAGTAGATGTCGCCAAACTTGCCATTGTCCGCCAGACGCTTGATGGCCTGCGGGCCGGCCCCGAAGCGCATGTTCAGGCCGACCTGGAACTTCTTGCCGGACTTCTTGGCCGCATCCACCATCTGCTGGCCCTGGATGCTGTTCAGGGCGATGGGCTTCTCGCACAGGACGTGCTTCCCCGCCGCCAATGCCGCGACGACCGGCGGCAGATGCATGAAGTTCGGCGTACAGACGTCCACGGCGTCTACATCCGGGTTTGCGAGCAGTTCCTCATAGTTCGCGTAGGTCTTGGTCGGGCCATATTTACGCTCTGCATCGGCCAGCCGGTCGGACTTGATGTCGCACAGGGCGACGATTTTGACCTTGCCCTCATCCTGGAGCTTCTTGTAGGCAGGCAGGTGAACGGCGTTGGCGATGCCGCCCGTACCGATGAGGCCAATCCCGATGGGCTTGCCTTTGTATTCCGAGCCATCCGTTGCCCCCCCAATCAGGTCGGCGTCCCAGTCATTTGCCATATCGTAAGTGATCCTTTCCGCATTCGTCGGTGTTGTAGAGCATAGTTTCGGCACGGAAGGGCCAACACCCTTCCCGGATTTTACGATTCGGCAGGAGACGCCGGTCGTGAGCGCGAATAGAAGACGTAATCAACAGGGTAAGCAATATTGGAGGCACACACACTTATGACGGATAAACCGAATTTCGGATTGACGGGCCTGGCGGTCATGGGGCAGAATCTAGCGCGGAACGTCGCACACAAGGGATTCCATATCGCAGTCCACAATCGCACGACAGAGAAGACGGACAAGTTCATAGAGGAACACGGCGGCGAGGGGGCCTTGGTCGGCTCCAAAGACGTTCAGAGCTTCGTGGACGCCCTGCAATCGCCCCGCGCAATTATGATTATGGTGAAGGCCGGGCAGCCAGTGGACGACGTCATTGCCGAACTCAAGCCGCTGCTCGCCAAGGGCGACCTGCTGATTGACGGAGGCAACTCGCTGTTCTCGGATACGGAACGCCGGGTCAAGGAACTCACGCCCGAAGGCATTCTGTTCCTGGGCACCGGCGTGTCCGGCGGCGAGGAGGGCGCATTGAACGGTCCGAGCATCATGCCCGGCGGCAGTGAAGAGGCCTACAAGATCGTCGAGCCGATCTTCACCAAGATCGCCGCTCAGGTGGATGGGACGCCCTGCTGCACCTACATCGGGGATGGAGGCGCGGGCCACTACGTCAAGATGGTCCACAACGGCATCGAGTACGCCGACATGCAGCTCATCGCCGAGGCCTACGATCTGCTCAAGAATGGCCTGGGCCTGACCAACGACGAGTTACACGACGTCTTCACCCAATGGAACGAGGGCGACTTAGACTCATTTCTGATTGAAATCACCGCCCAGATCTTCGCCCGCAAGGACGATCAAGAAGACAGCGACGGTTATCTAGTAGACCATGTGTTAGACAAAGCCGCCCAGAAGGGCACAGGCAAGTGGACCGTCCAGTCCGCCCTCGACCTAGGCACGCCGGTCACGGCCATCACGGAAGCCGTCTTTGCCCGCAGCCTGTCCGCGATCAAGGACCAGCGCGTCGCGGCCTCCAAGATCCTGCCCGGCCCGACCAGCGTCCGCCACGGCGGCGACCGCCAGGCCTTCATCAACGACATCCGGGACGCCCTGTATGCCTCCAAAGTGGTCGCGTATGCCCAGGGCTTCGAGCAGATGCTGGCCGCCGCCAAAGAGCACGACTGGACGCTGCACCCCGGAGAAATCGCGACCATCTGGCGCGGCGGCTGCATCATCCGTGCCCGGTTTTTAGACCGCATCAAGGACGCCTACGATCAGCAGCCTGACCTCGCCAACCTGCTGCTGGCCCCTTACTTCACCGAGGCCGTTAAGAGCGGCCAGGACGGCTGGCGGCGCGTGGTCGGCGAGGCCGCCCGCCTGGGTATCCCCATCCCCGCCTTCTCGTCCGCCCTAGCCTACTACGACGGCTACCGTCGTGAGCACCTCCCGGCCAACTTGATCCAGGCCCAGCGCGACCTGTTCGGGGCGCACACCTACGAGCGGACGGACAGGCCCGGCGCGTTCCACTCGCAGTGGGTGGAAGACAAGTAGGAGGCGAAGAACGCTCTCAGCCCGTCGTCTGGACGACTGGGTGAGGCCAAAGAGGGAGCCGCACCATGAACTTCTCCAAGCGGGGGGCCTTTTACTAGGTCTCCCGTGTCACGGGACCGACACACAACTTCTTGGCCGTTGAGTTGGCGACTACTCCCCAACGGACGCCGCCGCAGATCGAGGCGCTGCCAGGCTTTTGCAGCGGACACGGAGAACTTGACCCTGCGGGAATAGTGAGCGCGGTGCTTGAAGGGCTGGCTCTGGCGAATCCGATGTTCAGCACGACCTACGTCGTAAGCCGCATTCAGTATCGGATCGGCGACAATCCGCCGGAAGGCATCTACGTTCTGTTGATGATGAAACTCGTGGAGCATCGTGCCTCCGGCGGAGAGTTTCGGGAAGAAGACGACCGGCAACCATGAAAATAGTACAACTAGACATTCAAGGCTTCCGCTCCCTCAAAAACGTCTCCTGGCGGCCCGGTGACTTGAACGTAGTCATTGGCCCGAACGGCAGCGGCAAGTCCAACCTGCTTCGGATGTTGGAACTGATCTCGATGGCAGTACAAAAGAGACTGAGTCCATCTATCCGAGGCGCTGGCGGTATGAGTGCGGCAGGGCGATTGCATCTAAATTCTGACTGTAGGCTAATGCGCCTTGTTAAGACTATCTGCGGAATACACTATGACCCATCATTCTGAATAGCAAGAAA
>JAYTRQ010000609.1:0-3467 GCA_043746125.1 Armatimonadota bacterium
GGTTGACCGGCCGATGTGACTAGAGATTAGGGGCTTCGACAGTGTGTTTTCCGGTTTTGTCTTGAACCTATTGAGTGGGGAGACTTTGGACTTGAATCAGGAGAATGAGCGAAATGAGTGACCTTTCTTTTGCGGACATGGGGCCTGGAACCTCTTTCTTCAACCGCCTTTGCCTCAAGACCCACTTGGATAGGCGGGGCGGTGGGAGCGGGCCGGAATTGAAGATGACACTGAATGACGGTTCCGGTGGGCGTGTCGCGAAGAAGTGGCAGGCGACAAAGGAAGAGAACTGCGTTGTCATGCTGTCCCGATTCCTGTTGGTGTCGGGCCGGACGGATAAAGGGGAACTGACTTTGACCTCGGTTCAGGCAACCGATGAGCCGGAGGATATTAGTCCGTTCCTGTCGCCGCTCCCGTCGGAACACAAGAATCACGCATTACGCTTCTGCGAGTTGATGAAGTCGGTCCGTGAGCCGAACCTGGCCGCCCTGTTGCGGGTGATTTTTGACGCGAAGTCCGATACCTGGAAGCGGTTCAAGACGGCCTCCGCCGCACAGACGAGGCACCATGCGTACCGGGGCGGCTTACTAGAGCACACCGTCGAGGTCACCGAAGGCTGCGAGAGCGCCTGCCGCGTTTACCCCCATTTGAAGCGGGACCTGCTTATTACCGGGGCACTGCTGCATGACATCGGCAAGCTGGACGAAATGGATCATGGGCTAGGCCTGGGCGAGTTCACGGAGTGCGGGACGCTGATAGGGCACGTCAATTCGGGCGCTTTTCTGGTGCAGGGGGCGGCGGACCAGGTTCCGAACTTCCCGTGCGTCCTGAAACAAGTTCTAACAAACATGATCCTCTCTCACCATGGGCAGGCCGAATGGGGTGCGGCCAAAGCACCTGCTTTTGCGGAGGCATTTATCCTGCACAACTGTGACAACATGAGTGCGAAGGCTCGCGAATGCCGTGGTCTTGTGGAGGCGGCTCTGCCGGGTCAGATCGCCGTCAAGCGGGGGCCAGGCGAGTACCTCTATGTGGGCGACTATGGCTTGCAGGAGCCGATGCCGCCCTTGAAGTTTGTGACGAAGGCCGAACCGGAGGTTAACACCTCATTTGGCCTCGCCCGCCTCCCCATTATGTCCGTGGCGGCCGGCTTCGCCGGCCAATCCTCTGAGGAAGTGCAGGACACGCGCGAGGTCGTTCTTCCGGTCGGCGGGGCCGACTACCTCCTCCGGGTCGTCGGCGAAAGCATGATCGGCGCGGGCATCCTGCCCTCCGATCTGCTGTTCATCAAGGCCCAGGAAGAGTGCAAAGATGGGGAGATCGTGATCGCGAACGTCGCGAGTCATGGCGAAGTCGTCAAGCGCCTGCGTCGTGATCTGCCCAATGGGGGCGGCGGGGGGCGTGTCTGGCTGGACTCCGAGAACCCCGCGCCGGAGTACCAGCCGATCCCCGTTGACGAAGACACGCGCATTCACGGAAAAGTCGTCGGCCTACTGAGGGAGTTTTAAGTTGAGGGAGTTTTAAGATGCAGGGACACAAGACAGCTGTCGAGTTTGTGCAGGGCAGCGTTCTGGATCAGGACGTGGACGCTCTCGTCAACGCCGCGAACACGGCCATGCGGGGTGGGGGCGGCGTGGACGGGGCTATCCACAAGGCGGCCGGGAAGCAGTTGATGAACGAACTGATCCGTGTCGCGCCGAACGGGGCCAAGACCGGCACGGCGGTTGTCACTAAAGGGCATCTGTTGAAGCAGCCGTATGTGATCCATACGCCCGGCCCGGTCTGGAAGGGTGGGAACAGCAACGAGGCGGAGCGGTTGGCGTCGTCGTACCGGTCTTGCCTGGAGAAGGCCGAGGAGAAGGGTCTGAAGAGCGTCGCGTTCTGCTCCATCTCCACGGGCATCTACGGCTATCCTCTGGCATTGGCCGCGCCGCTCGCCATTCGTACTGTGATGGAGTATCTGAATGGCCACCCGGATACAACATTGGAGCGGGTCGTCTTCGCGCTGTATCAGAAGCACGAGTACGCGGCTTTTGTGGAGGCGTTCGCCGGGCTAGAAGTGGCAGGGGAAAAAGGGCAGGACGCGGAATGACTGCTTTTGACGACACGCGGCTGCGGGCAGAGACGTTCAAGCTGGACGTGGACCGGATGCGGCGCGGCTGGTATTCGGACAAGTATTTTGCCAACATGGTGACCCTGCTGTCAGCGCTTTCCGAAGAGGGCTACAGGTTTAAGGGGCACAACGCGGCTTTGGAGGCGATGGGCGTCCGTCTGGACGACGTCTTGGTGGGCGACCTGGAAGTGGAGATGCAGTGGTTCACCCGGCGCAAGCCGTTCTCGGTCGTGGTCGGAGTGGACAAAGCCCTGGCGATGCTGAAAGAATGCACGGGCCACTTCGGCAACGATGGTGAGTGGGTTCCGGCGTACGAGCAGTTAGAGGTCACGGCCGTGCAGGACGGGTTCATCGCGCCCTACGGCGGCGACCCGAACGACGTGACGCCCGTCCTGAAGGTGCGCGGGCGCTATCGGGACTTCGCGCCCTTAGAGACCCCGACGCTGGGGGCGCTGACCCGGACGACGCGCGTGGCGACCAACGTCTACGACGTGCTGCACGCGGCGAAGGGGAAGGAGGTGCTGTTTTTCCCGGCCCGGTTTGACGCCCATGAGATACAGGCGGGGGACGGTTATGCCTACCACATTGCTGTGCAGCTATTCAATCAGACGTCTGGGCACACCGTCAAAAGCTCGGTCTCGACTGATGAGCAGGGGGACTGGTGGGGTGGGGCGGGCGGCGGCACGGTGGCCCACGCGGGGATCGCCTGCTTCTTGGGAGACACGGCCGAGACGGTCCTGCAATTCGCTCGTATCCTGCCGCCCCACGTCCCGCGTATCGCGCTGGTGGACTTTAACAACGACTGCGTTGGGGACAGCCTGGCGACGATGCGTGTCCTGTTTGAGAAGTACGTAGAGCATGAGAGTCAGGGCCAGCACGCGGAGGCCCAGAAGTACGTCTTGTATGGTGTCCGGCCCGACACGGGCGGCAATCTGAGGGACAAAAGTTTGGAACCGCTCGGTGACCGGCGCCTGGACAAGGGCGTCAACGCCCGTTTAGTTTTCAAGATGCGGCGCGAGATAGACCGGGCCTACGAGACCTGGAACGTCCCGTTTCCCTGGCTGGAGCGGGCGCGGGCCTACTGCCGGAACGTCAAGATCACGGTCACAGGCGGGTTCACGCCGGCCAAGATCCGTGAGTTTGAGGAGAACGGCGTGCCAGCCGACGTCTATGGCGTCGGCTCGTACTTGTTCAGCAATTCCAGCGAGGACGGCACGAACAACGACTTCACAGCCGACATCGTGCGGGTCAAGATCGGCGACGCATGGCACGACCTGGCGAAAGTGGGCCGTCATGCGGCGGAGAACCCGGCCCTGCGGCCGGTGGACTGGGCGGAGATCTGACACGCCCGGCG
>JAYTRQ010000610.1:0-3453 GCA_043746125.1 Armatimonadota bacterium
GTGCCGGAACATACATACGATGGTGAAGGCGAAGACGGCGACGATGATCGCGTACAGCCAGTCGGGCGTCCGGGCAGAGAATATCTTGCCCAGCATCCGGTGTCTGAGCGCACCGTTCCGGGTCGTGTTCCGATGATCGTGCTGGGGCGGCGGCGTGGAGGAGACGAGTTTCATCGTGCTTTATAACGCCGCCCGCGCCTTTTCGGTTCGCTGCGAAACGGGCGGGCGCGAAAAGCGGGTACTATAAAACCCGATGATCGTTCAGAAACAGGGTTTGCGGCAGTTGGATTGGGTGATCGCCGGGAGCGTCTTGCTCATCTGCGTGGGCGGCGTTCTGGCGATCAAAAGCGCCAGTCACCTGAATCTGCATCCCCTCGACTTCGTCCGCAAGCAGATCGTCGGCGTGTTGCTCGGCGGGTGCGCCATGATCGCCCTGGCGCGGGCCGACTACGAAGTCCTGCTCAAGCGCTTCGCCCGGTACCTATATCCCATAAATCTCGTCCTGCTCTTGATCGTTCTAAACCACCACTTCGGCGGGCACGAGTCGCACGGGGCGACCCGCTGGATCTCGCTCGGACCCTTCCAGTTGCAGCCGTCCGAGTTCGCCAAAGTCATCCTGATCTGCACTCTGGCCTTGTTCCTGTCCACCCACGTTGAGACCATCGGCGAACCGAGAACACTGCTGAAGTCCCTGGTCCACGTCGGCGTTCCCATGCTTCTCATCGCTAAACAGCCCGACCTGGGGACCGCGCTCGTATTGCTGGCGATCTGGCTGGGCATGACGGCAATGGCGGGGGCGCGGCCCCTGCATCTTGCATTGGTGCTTCTGGCAGGGGCGGTCCTATTCGCTGGAATCTGGAACTTCAACCCCGGCCACGTCCTCAAAGACTACCAGAAGAACCGACTTCAGGTGTTTCTGAACCCGGACGCCGACCCGCGCGACACGGGCTACCACCTGCGTCAGTCCGAGATCGCCATTGGGTCGGGCGGCATCGGCGGCGAGGGCTACGGCCGGGGGACGCAGAGCAACGGCCGGTTCATCCCGGAGCAGCATACCGACTTCATCTTCACCATCGCGGGCGAAGAGGGTGGCTTTGTGTTCTGCGTCTGCCTCTTGGCACTCTATCTGCTACTTTTGGAGCGCGGCGTGGCCGTGATGGCGGATTGTGAGGACACTCTGGGGCGGCTGCTGGCGGCCGGCGTGCTGTCCCTGCTGACCTTCCATGTGGTCGTCAATATCGGCATGACGATGGGGATTATGCCCGTGGTGGGCGTCCCTCTGCCGTTCTTTTCGTACGGTCTGAGCAGTCTATTGGTCAACCTAGCCGCCGTCGGCCTGCTGCTGTCAGTGGCCGCCCGCAAGCACCGGGTCATGTTTTAGGGAAGAAGGCTGCCATGTCACAATTCCGCCTTCCACTTGTCGTCGCCGCCTGCGGTCTCTTCTGGGTTCTGTTGGGGCTGCTCCTCGGCGGGCTGTTCCGGCACGCTCTGGGCGGGGCAATCTGCGGACTGCTGTTCGGAGCGCTCTACGTCACGCTGGGCATGTGGGCCTCGGAGAAGTTTCCGCAGGACGTCTGGGGAGCGAAACTGCTGGAACACGCCTGGGCGCCCAACACGTACGAGATACTCCATGAACTGTGCCCCCGCATGGACATGGAACTGCCGACGCTCTACAGCGTCCCTGAGGCGCGCCCGAATGCGTTTGTCGTCGCCGGGCGCGATGGAGACACGGCGATCCTTGTCACGAATGGGCTGACCCGGCATCTGGAAAAGGACGAGGTGCAGGCGGTCCTGTCTCTGATGATGGCCCGGCTGGCGACTGGTGCGATGCCGACCTGGACAATCGCCGCAACGCTAGCCGGCCTGCCCCTGTATCTGGGTTTTGCGGTACGCGGGCGCAAAGGTCTTGCCTGGCTGGGCGACGGCCTCTTGAACCTTTTTGCCTACCCCGTCGCCGGCCTGCTGCATCTGGCCTGGAGTGAGGGGCTGGTCACGTCCTCGGATTACCACGCCGCGCACCTGACCGAACGGCCCGCTGCGCTGGAGTCGGCTCTGACGAAGATGGAGGCCGCTTGGGCGGGGGACGCACCGGACTCGGGAAACCCGGCCACGTCTCTGCTGTTCGCCGTTCCCGTCACAGGTGGGACGCCCCGAGCCTTTTGGGAACGTGTCCTGGCCTCTGTCCCCGGCCGCCACCCGAGTGCGGCAGAGCGCGGCGAGCGCTTTCTGGGGGAGCCGAGCGCAAGTTACACCGAGCCGCCCGGGTAGGAATTTGCTGACAGAAAATGCGAATTCGTCTATACTTTGGCCCGTACTGACGGTACCGTCTTACACTGCAAACAGGCTCGCTTACGAGCCAAACGCTTTCAATCTCGGCGTTGCCAACCTCCGACACACTGCTCTCGGGAGCGCAGCCGGACCTGACCCTGAACATCGTGCAGAGAGCCACGCTCTGCGGAATCTTCGTCCGACAGCTTGGGTACTGGACTCGCCAGGGGTACGTCCCGGCGCAGGGGGCGGGCGCACTCGTCGTTGTCCCACCCGTTTGTCATCGCCGAAGGTGGACTGCGCCTCCAGCCGTTTGCTCGCACCGATTTGCAGCCTTCCGCCTCGGGTCGGGAGTATCAACTCTTGAGCGTCTCCCACTTCGACTCTCTGCGGCTTCCTGATGAGGCCGTCACGTGGTCAGACCAACCGGAGGAGAAGGCCTTCCACCACGAAGAACTGCGCTTATCCCATACTATGGCATGGGTGACGTTGATCAGGGGTCTTTTCAATGCGCCTTCGGCTTCGTTCTCCCAGAGTAACCTCTAAGAGAATAAGGGCTGTCTCAGGGACGAGGTCTAATCCGGGTGTACGGGCTGGTATAATAGACCGATATGCTTGCCGACGCGCCACCCCCCGACCAAATGTGCCTCTTGTTCGCCCCCGAACTGGACCGCCTCCAATCCCCGGCCGACATCGCCGCCTACCTCAAAGACAGCCATGGGCGCATCAACAGCGCTGAGGCTCTCCAGCAGAACGTTGGGACTGGACTGCTCGCCCACAATACGGCCCTCGTAGACGCCGTCCTGCGCCGACTGTTCGGACTGGCCGTGGAACGCGCGGGGCAGCCCCTGGCCGCCCCGCCCGTCCTCGCCATCGTCGCCACGGGGGGCTACGGGCGGCGCGAGCTGGCCCCGTTCTCCGACGTGGATGTGACGTTCGTGCCCGCCCGCGAAGACGACCCGTATCTGAACGTCTTAATCAAAGATATGTTCGGCATGGTCATGGACGTCTTTTTGTACGGGGCCGATCTTAAGGTCGGCTACGCCTATCGGTTGCTGGGCGATTTGGGCCGGCTGGACCATCAGACCCAGACGACGCTGCTGGATGCCCGGTTCCTCTGTGGCGATCGGGCACTCTTCCAGGAGTTCCGGACGCAGTTTCGGTCACACCTGCTGACGGCCGACT
>JAYTRQ010000611.1:0-3437 GCA_043746125.1 Armatimonadota bacterium
CGAGCCGCCTGTGATGGTGATCGCATCCCCCCGGCAGGCTTCCAGCGTCAGCCCGCGCAGGGTCACGTTTGAGACGCCCTCTAAACGGACCAGATCGCGCGTCAGCGACACGATAGGATGGCCCGTGCCGATGTCCGAAGGGGGCCAGAAGTACAACAAGCCGCTCGTACGGTCCAGATACCACTCGCCGGGCGTGTCCAGCTCTTCCAGCAGATTGAGCGCGTACCAGCGATGGCCCGGTGTGTAGGCCAGCAGGCCGCCCGCCTTCTCCGTACGGATCTGGCGTTTCGCCGTGTCCACGCCCAATATCTTTGTGTAGCCGTCCGCCCAGTCGAGCTGCCAGTAGCCGTAGACCCAGGCGTCGTCCTCCTTCGCCCACCGGGCGGGGCGGTCACCGTCATAAGTGAAGTGGTCCGCGCCCTGATCGGCCGCCGTTCCCGCCACGTGCGCCCACCGGCCCACCCCCTCGTTAGGCCACCGCGCCAGTGTCATGGGGGCATCCCGGAAGAACAGTTCCAGCCCGGCGGGCGTGACCGGGTGGCCGAAGCCACGCGGCGACATCTGCCCGAAGTCCGTGATGCCCTGTGCCTTCAGATCGGTCTGAAGCACGTGCCCACGCGCCGCCGGATCGAGGCGGCCTAAAATAGCCGGGTCGGTGATAGCCTGCCAGCCCCGGACCTCCTGCCCGCCCGTAACCCGCACCGTCTCGCCGGGGAAGGCCGCATAGGTGACGGGGGCTGGGGACAAGTCGTCGGCAGCCGTCAGCGCGAACGTCTCGCGCTGAAAATACGTCCCGGCCCGGATCAAAACCGTCGCCCCTGTCCGAGGCAGGTGCCCGGCCTGTTTCAGCGCCCGCAGTCGATCCCGCGCCCCGGCCAGTGTCGCCAGGGGGGCGTTCATGCTTCCTAACGCGCCGTCCCGCCCTTGGGGGGAGACGTAGAGCGTCAAAGGCGCGGCGTGGCTCGTCGTGGAGCAGAGGACGAGCAGAAGGAGTAGCAGAACGAACGGGAGGCGTAGGGCATTCATAGGAAGCAATTCTTTCTTTGCGCCCGTTTTTCCTGCGTTCCATTTGCCCTCGGCTGTCCGCAGGCTAAAAGTGTGATACAATGCAGAGGCTGCCCAAGCCGGATCGGTCTCCGTCGCGTTATGAATCCAACCCTTGTGCGCTTTCTGGTGGTTTTCGTGGCTCTCTCCTGCTCGTCGGCTTCCTATGGGGCGCTGACTGTGCGCGTGGACGCCTCGCACGGTGCGCCGCGCCTGGTCGTGAACGGTCAGCCCATTCGCGCCCGTATGTTCTGGGGCGACTACCGGTCGCCCAATCCGGCCCCGCTGGCGATCCGCGCAGGCGAGCAGATGGTGAGTTTCGACTTCACCGCACTCGTAAGTGAGCCGGACAGGGCGACGATGCACTTCCGGTTCGGCCAAACGCCGGGCGACGTCGACCTCGACAACGTCCGGGTCGTGGATCTGGATACCAAGCGGGATGCTCTCCCGACGCGCGACTTCGAGGGCGGGCAGGTGTCGTTTGGTCGTGACTGGGCCGTCTGGCCTCTGGGCGAGGACAACACGGTGGGGACCGTTCAGGTCGAGCCAGGAGTGGGGCAGAGTGGCTCCGCCGGTCTGCACATCCACGTCCAAGCGCCGCTCAATGGCAAGTGGCCCGACTTCCACGTGCATCACCAGGAGGATATGGCCCTTGTGAAAGGCCATCGTTACCGGGTGAGTTTCTGGATTCGGGCCGACAAGCCGCGCGGCCTGACCGTTGCCTTTTACCGGCCCGGCAGCACGTTCGTTTATCTCGGCGGACCGACCGCGCCCGACGTGTTCGCGTCCCAGATCAGACTGGCGGCACGGGCAAACGTTCGCTTCGTCTCCTGGGGTGTCTGGAGCCTGCCCTGGCCCGTGCCGGGTGAGTTGGCCGATTGGACGGGCGTGGACAAGGGGTGCGACGCCATTCTGCAAGCCAACCCGAGCGCCCTGCTCATCCCGCGCATCTCCATAAACCCCCCGGCGTGGTGGCAAAAGGCGCACTCGGAGGAGATGATGCGTTGGGAGGACAGTCCGGGTGGAAACCATCCAAACGTCCCCGTCCCCGCCTCACCGATCTTCCAGCGGGATGCGGGTGCCCGCCTCACCGCTTTAATTGGGCATATGGAAAGCAAATACGGCGAGCATGTGGCCGGCTACCATGTGGCCGGGCAGAACACGGACGAGTGGTTCTACCAGGATAGCTGGGGGCACGCCCTGAACGGTTACGCCCCGGCCGACCTATCGGCCTGGCGGCAGTGGCTCCGGGGGCGTTACCAGACTGACGCCGCCCTGCAAGCCGCCTGGGCCGATCCTACGGCGACTCTGGATACGGTTGCGGCCCCTTCTCCCGCCGCCCGCCATGCTGCCCCGAACGGCATCTTCCGTGACCCCGAGACGGAGCACCCAATCCTGGATTTCAGCGGCTTCCAGCAGCAGGCGATGGCGGGCTGCCTCTGCACCCTGGCCCATGCCGCACGGGTGGCGAGTAGGGGGCATAAGCTCATCCTGGCCTTCTACGGGTACGGCTTTGAGTTCGGCCCCATGCAAACCGGCCCGGCGTCGTCCGGCCATTATGCCCTGCGGCGCGTCCTGGACTGCCCCGATATTGACGTCCTTTGCTCGCCGATCTCCTACTTTGACCGGGGGCCGAACGGCAGTGCCCCCACCATGACCACGTCGGAGAGTGTCGCCCTGGCCGGCAAAATGAAGCTGAACGAGGACGACACGGCTACGTTTCTGAGCCAGGGCACCGCCCCCGGCTCCGACGTTAAAGTCACCACGCTAGCCGAAACTGTTCAAGAACTCCGGCGGAACGTCGCGCAGGAGGCGATCCGTAACCTCGGGACCTGGTGGATGGACCTCGGCGGCATTGGCTGGTTCAACGACCCCGGCCCGTGGGCCGAGATGTCCCGCCTGGACGCCCTCGACGCGCCGCTTCTGAACCATCCCGTGCCGTTCCGGCCCGAAGTCGCCGCCGTGCTGGACGAGCGTAGCGTCCTGCGTCTGGCGGAGGGCGCGGACGCCGTCACAGGGCCGGGCATTTACGAGGTGCGAAAGCCTCTGGGCCTTCTGGGCGCCCCTTACGGCCAGTATCTGCTCGATGACGTGGCGGCGGGCCGTGTCCCGGCTAAGGCCTACGTGTTCCTGAATGCCTGGTGCCTGTCCGCTTCACAGCGATCCGCGTTGCTGCGTGCCACGCGGGGCCACACGCGCGTCTGGTGCTACGCGCCCGGCCTGTATGACGATGATCGGCGCTCTCCCGCCGCCATGCAAGCTCTGACCGGCTTCGCGCTGACGCAGACTTCACAGCAGGCGTGGGCCACACCGACGGCGCTGGGCCGGTCGCTCGGTCTGACCCAATCCTTCGGCCTCCATCAGCCCCTTCAACCACTCTTTGCCGCAGCCGA
>JAYTRQ010000612.1:0-3435 GCA_043746125.1 Armatimonadota bacterium
ACGAGAAAGTCGGACCGGCCACCCTGAACAAACGGTGCGAACAGAGTCTGAGATTGCGCCTCGATAGCCTTCAGGCGGTCGCCGTTCATGTCGAGCTGGCGGGCGACCCGCTTGACCTTATCCAGCAGGACGGGCAGGCGAGACGAGGAGAAGGCGACGCCGAAGGCGGCGGCGGCGGCGGTCTCGATGTGGTGAGCCTCGTCAAAGACGACGAAGTCATAGTCCGGCAACAGTTTGGCGTCCGGCTCCCCGCTGCGGCGGACGGCGAGGTCGCTAAAAAAGAGGGCGTGGTTGACCAGCAGCAGGTCCGCCTCCTGGGCGCCGCGCCGCATCCGGTAGTAGAAACAGCGGTCAAAAAAGCGGCACTCCTGGCCCTTGCAGGTGTCGGCGTTGGCGCGAATGTCGGACCAGCCTAAGTAAGTGAAGTCCAGCTCGGCGACGTCCCCAGTCTCAGATGTCCCGCTCCAGCGGGTGATCTGGGCGAACTGAGGATCGCCTGCCGTCCAGAGATCGTTGCGGGCGGCGTCCATGTCCTGCAAGCAGAGGTAATTGCCCCGCCCCTTGACGACAGCCGCCTCAACGGGATGCTTCCAGAACGACTGGACGAGTGGGACATCCTTCTCGGCGAGTTGGGCCTGGAGGGCGAGCGTGTGGGTGGAAACGACAATGCGGCAGTTAGGCTTGGCTTTGGCGAAGGCCGGGATGAGATACGCCAGAGTCTTTCCGACACCGGTCCCTGCTTCAATCAGGGCGAGGCCACCGGGTTGGGCCAGCGCGGCTTCAATGGCTGCTGCAACGGCCTGCTGCTGGGGGCGCGGGGAGAAGCCAGGCAGGGCAGTTCGCAGGATGCCCTTGTCCCCAAAATAGCGTTTGACGATACTGTTTGCTAACACTTGTTTCCTGAGTGTACCATTCTTTTTTGCCGCCCCCGCATAAATAACAGGTAATAGAAGCAGGCATGGCGTTTATTTTCGGTGGTTCGGAGGTATAACAAGCCGAACGACGCCGATATCAACCGAATCGGGCCATTTTGTGAAAAAGGAGCCTCCCTTCCATGCAGACATCGAAACTCAACCGCACCTGGGCGCTCGCCGGCGCTGTCGCCGCCATGCTGGCGACCTCGACGGCGGCCATCCGCGCACAGGACGCGACCGCCCCCGCACCGGTCGCCATGACTACCACGACCGACACGTCCACAACTTCTACGTCCACCGGTTCCATGCCAATGGGCACGATGGACTACCACATCCTGAGCAACCGCAACTACGACTATGTGGATCTGATGCAGGCGAAGGCCCGTGGGCTTTCCGACAGCCAGATCGCGACGATCTCGAAGATTGCTCGGAAGAGCGGCACCCCCTTCCGTGAGGTTTCAGCGGCTGTGGAGCGCGGACAGACCTTCCCTTCCTTGGCGACGCAGTACAACCTGAAGCTTGGCGACGTTTACGAGAACCAGAACGAGAAGGACCAGATCGCGAATTACATCTCGGTCTACGAGTCAATCGGGACAAAGGGCGGGTCCAGCGGCGGTTCCATGATGATGGACAAGACGATGACCCCGCCGATGGCGACCGACACGACAACCTCCACAACGACCTCCACGACGACCACGACGATGTCGATGCCAGCCCCGGCGCCCACCGGCACGATGGACATTGTGGATACGGCGATGGCCGCCAAGAACCTCACCACGCTGGTTAAGGCCCTGACTGCGGCTGGCCTGGTTGAGACGCTGAAGGGTGCCGGCCCGTTCACCGTGTTTGCCCCAGATGACAAGGCATTCTCGCGCCTTCCGGCCGGCACGCTGGACTCGCTATTGGCGGATCCCGCCAAGCTGAAGCAGGTTCTTGAGTACCACGTCATCCCGGCGAGCGTGGACGCGGCAACGGCGATGAGCATGACCAGCCCAACTTCGCCTCCCACCGTCGAGGGCAACACCCTTCAGGTGACGAAGGACAAGCACGGCAAGCTGAAGATCAACGACGCGACCGTGACCAAGGCCAACATTGGGGCCAGCAACGGGATCATCCACATCATTGACCGCGTCCTGCTGCCGCCGATGGATGCCTCGGGCAGCATTATCCCAGCTGGTGGAGCCGCCCCCGCCGCACCCACCCAGTAGTCACTCGGCTAGCCGACAGCCCCCGGAAGCGAAAATGCTTCCGGGGGCTTTTTCTTTGCAGCACGGCACGCTTCACCACACCATAGAACAACGATACACAGCGCGGCGGCGACCACCCCGGCGTCGTTTAGCAACAGGCAGGAGACTACGGCGACAAGGCCGGAGACACGCAGGGCACGTTCCTCTTTCCCTGTGCTCTCGTTCAGGTGCCATGCTGCCCACAAGCAGGCTAGTCCGCCCCATAGTGGCAGCGCCCATGCGCTATGATAGGCCAGCCGGCTCTCCACCGCCAGTTTGCGCGTGATGACGTCCCCGAGCTCACCCACACCTCCCGACATCGCTCTTTGAAGAGCTTCCCCCACATGAGAGTGGGCTTGACCCGGTCGGATGGCATCCCCGGCGGCCAGAGCCGTCATGAGTAGGATGACAGAGAGCGTCATCGCTGCCGCCACTCGTGGCGACCAGCTCTTTTCGCTTAAAGAAAACAAGAGCGTGCTGAATGCGAGGAGTGAAACGAGCAGGCCGCCAGCCTTTGCCCCAGCAAGAGGGGAGCCAAGCAGCAGTGCCACCGTTCCAAGCAATAGGACAAGTAAAACCCGGATGAGCCGACTGCGGTGCCACGCCCTCGCGGTCAGGATCAGCAGTGCGGCAACCAGTGGCCCCATCGCCTCATTGCCGACGCCGTAGTAGCGGGCGCCCTCCACAGCGGAGTAGCCCATCAGGCTCCGCTGCATCAGCCAGCCGCCGGTCGTCATGTCAACCGTGAGGACGGCGGCGATAGCGGCCAAGAATGCCAATAGACTCGGGCTGATGCCTAAAAGCCGCAACGTGAACACGGCGGCCAGAACGCACAGCGGCATGAGTACGGCGGCGGCCCCAGCCCCCATGCTTACCAAAACCGCCAGGATCAAAGCTGGTGGCACGAGCGGCCAGAACGTAGGCATCCGACCCTTCACGGCAAGCGCCGTTCCTATTCCCACCCAGAGCGCGAGAAGCACAGCTAAGTAGGGGAGCAGGCGCATCCCATGAGCCTGCTGGTAAGACTGCTCCTCCAGCGCACTTGCCCGCTGCACCGCTCGGGGAGCTGGTGAAGCCGTCCAGGGCCTGCCGAACGGTAGGGTCACAAACTTTGAGACGCCGAAGTAGGCGGCGATGGTGGGGGCGAAGTCTGTGTCCGTGACTAATCCTGAACGGCGTGTCGACGGTGATTTTAAAAGACCTGCCGGAACGTTTGTGCCCCATTCGAGAATCGGGGTGAGCCGACGTCCCTGCGCGTAGTCGGCGTCTGAAGCGCAGGGCGAGAGAACAATCAA
>JAYTRQ010000613.1:0-10581 GCA_043746125.1 Armatimonadota bacterium
TGCGCCCGGCGCGAAGTGGGCGCGGCTGGACTCGTCGCTGAACCTGGACAGTGATGGCAATTCCGACCCGTACTACGTGTCCATAGACTTGCCCACCGCCGGGCACCCGCAGACGCTGTTGGCGACCCACCAGAACGACGCGAACCGGCAGATGATCCCGCTGACCGTTGAACACGGGGCGCCCCTGCGCCTCATCGTCCCAATGAAGCTCGGCCTCAAGAACGTCAAGGCCATCACGAAGATCACCTACACGGACAAAGAGCCGAAAGACTACTGGAGCGACAAGGGGCGTGGGTATTCGCGCTACGACGGGCTGTAGGTAGAACTGGCCTGATGGTAAGCCCTGGCACTGGAAGTGCCGGTCTATTCTGAGAAAGTCCCTCCGAGACTGAGGAGGGGAGGGTGAGCACAAGGTTTGCCCCTACGCCACCCGTCTCTAACCCCGGAGGGGTTTCCTCCGAGTAGACCGGCACTTTCAGTGCTGGGGCTTGCTTTTCTTTTTTCGCCCTCCCCTTGACACAATCTCATTCCCCGTGTTATACTTCTCGTAAAGCACTTTGCGTCGTAAAGTGAGAACGAGGAGACCTTCCCCATGCCAGCCCTGCTCGCCCCGCTGGACGAGGCCCGTGAAAACCTGCGGGTCATCCGGCAGACGATGGAACGCTCGACCAAATATTCGACCCTCTCGGGCCTGTCCGGGGTGCTCATCGGGCTGACGGCCATTGTGGGCGTCCTAGCCACCCGTCGCCTGATCGGCCTGGGCCTGGAGCATCACCAGCCTCTGAAGGCGGTACAGCCCACCTTGGGCCTGGTCTGGCTCCTTGTGCTGGCATTCGCCGTCTCCATCGAGTTCGCCTGGAATAAGCGGCGGGCTGCCCGCATCGGCAAGCGCGTCGCGTCCCCCCTGGGTGTCCACATCATCGTCGCCGCCCTGCCCTCCGGCATTGCCGCCGTCGTGCTGACGGCATTCTTCTACCTCAACAACCTGTTCGCGTCCGTCTGGGGCGTTTGGATGCTCTGCTACGGGCTGGCGATCTGTGCGGTCGGACTGTTTTCGGTCCGCCCCGTCACCTACTTGGGCGCGGCCTTCGTCCTGGCCGGCGGCGTCACACTGCTGTTGCCGAATCACCTCCACCTCTTTATGATGGCCTTGACCTTCGGCGGATTCCATATCCTCTACGGCACACTGATGGCGAGGAAGCACGGATGGTAGTCCAGACGCCCTCCGGGTACGCTACCCTGGTCGAGTCGCTGGAGTCGCTGGACGAGATGCTGCTGCAAAAAGTGCGGCTGGGCATCATGTCCGTGCTGATGGCGCGTGGGGACGCCGATTTCCGGTTCCTCAAGGAGACGCTGGGCGTCACCGACGGCAATCTGTCCATTCACCTATCCAAGCTGGAAGAGGCCGGGTACATCCTGAGCGCCAAGGAGTTCGTCCGCAAGAAACCGCACACGACGTACGCGCCGACTGAGGCCGGGCGCGCGGTCTTCCACGCCTATCTGGCCGCCCTGGAGCGGATCGTCCACTCGGCGGGTCAGGCCGAGGGGTCGGCGGGACGGGACAAGTAGATGCGCCCCGCCCCTAATGTCGTCTGGAACCTGTTCCTGGCTTTGATCCCCGTCGGCCTCGCCTTCGCCATCGCGCGGGGCGTGCGGGTGGACCGTCACGCGACCGGCCACATTCGCTGGATTGTTTGGCTGCCGCTGGCCCTCCTCTGGCTGGTCTTCCTGCCCAACTCCTGCTACCTGCTGACGGAATGGCGGCACTACTTAGACACGCTGACCAAAAGCCCTCTGTTCGCACAGGCCCACGCGAACCGGGACGGTCGGGTGGACTTCTTCCTGACGACCGCCTTTTACCTCCTGTACAGTGGGGCGGGTCTGCTGGCCTTTTTCCTTGCCGTCTGGCCTCTGGACCGGCTGACCCGGCGGCGTCTGGGGCCGGTCGGGGCCGCCGCTCGCGTCCTGATCTTCCCGCTGTGTGCCCTGGGAGTCTATCTGGGCCTGATGCGGGGCCGGTTTAACTCGTGGGATCTGATGAATGGTGAGCGCCTGGCGGGGGTGCTGGGAACGGCCGTGCAGGTGGCCCACCGCCCGTTCCTGCTGGGCCTGATACTTTCGTTTGGAGCCATTCTGTGGCTGTTTTATGTCCTGTTTGACGTCTGGATGGACGGCCTAGCCTGGCGCCTGTCCCACCGCCGCGTCCACAGGGGAGAGGTCTAACCCATGCTTTTGCAAGAGCCTTCACTGTATCGCGGCCTGCTCCGCCGCCTGACCCTGGCCGAACTGCTGTCCCTGTACGAGCGCACCGTCTCCCTCTACGCCCCGCTCGCCGAGGCGATCAGCGACGAGATGGACGCGCGGCTGAATCTCGACGCTGGAATCCACGGCTGATGCGGACTTGGTTCAAGTTCCTTCTGTCCTTCGGGGTGATTGCATTCCTTACATTGGCGGGTGGAGGAATAGGTGGCTAGCTCGCGGTGCGCGACATTCCTATTAGTGACGACTTGCCTGGCAACGCGCTGGGGTTGGTTCTATTCAGCCAACTCGGCATGATGGCAGGATTTTAGGATCAGCGTACCCGTCCCTCTTGTCTTCTGGGCCGTGATTATTCATCGGAGGGGGGGTGAGAACGAACGTGGCCGCGGCCGGAGGGGAAGGTGCCTGGCCTCCACCCCCAAGTGCCGGTCTGGGCATTAAAATTCCTGTGTAATAAATAGCGTAATATTTAATTGCTACATTTGCCACATACGCTGTAAACTACGAAAGGCAGGCGACCATGAAAGTCCAAATGGACGACGTGTGCTGGCTGACGCACTTCCGGCGCAACCAGGAGAACCGACCGGAACCCGATTGGGATGCCCCCTCACGCTGCCACCCGACGTCGTGCGGCCCCTTGTACGGTCGCTGGAACAGTTCGAGTTGGGAGACGGGGGCGGGCCGGACCAACTGATCGCTTGGGATGCGGAGCGGTTCCAAACAAGCGGGGAGGGGACGCGGGAGTTAGTAGATCTGTGGTTTCGGGAGGAGGGGGAGCATTCCCGGCTGCTGGGCGCCCTCGTGACCCGCTTCGGCGGCCAGCCGATCCGAGGACATTGGAGCTTTTCGGTCTTCTGCGGAGTGAGACGATGGCTGGGTGTTCGCTTTGAACTGACCGCCTTGCTTCTGACCGAAATCGTCAGCACGGTCTACTACCGCCTGATGCTGCGGCATGGCGACGACGAGGCGCTCAAAGCCGTCTGCCGGCTGATCCTACGGGACGAAGGCGGGCACGTCGCGTTCCACCGGGACCGGCTGGCCCTGGCAGGACGGGGGAAGTACGGCTGGGCCTGGGAAGCCCCGTCTCGCGCTCTCGGCCTGGCGGCGGCGATCATGCTATGGGTGAACCATGCGCCTGGCCTGCGTGCCCTGGGCGCGAGCCGGGCAGAGTTCTATGAGGAGGTCGGCTGGGAGCTTTCCAAGTTTGTCCACCGCCTGCGACGGGAGGTGGCTCGATCTCCCCAAATGACGGGAACAATCTTGCTTCGCCTAGCGTCTACTAGGGTATCGCTCAAGCACTGATTTGTCCCCGAACCGTAGAAAGAGGCCCCGATGAAGAACGTAATCCGCCGCGCGGGATGCCCCCCAATGCTTCTGGCCGGCGTGACTCTGGCCCTGGCCGCCGTACCCTTCGTGGTGTCCGCCCAGGCGGTGGACTCCTACCTGCGGTCCGGGGCGCGTCCCGCCGCGCCGTCGGGTCAGGCCCCGCCCCCGGCTCGGCCTGACCCAGTCCGGCCCAGTCCCTTCTTCGGTCGCCCCGAAGCGCCGTCGTCTGGCCTGCCCTTCCGCCGCATCCAGAGCAGCAACGATAGTCCGGCATCGTACCCGACCATCATCGTGACCGGTCAGTCCCAATCCGGGTTCGTTAGCGTGCCGACGAGCCGGCCGACCCAGCCCTATGAGGGGGGTGGGAATGTCTTCTCCAACCAGTACTACAATGGTGGTCAAAATTACAACGGCGGCCAGAATAACTACTTTCCCAATGGTGGGATGCCGCCAGTCGGCCCGGCGAATGGCTTCTTCAACAATCTTACCCCGCCCATCGGCCCTGCGAATGGCTTTTCCAGCATGCCTGTCGAGCGTCCCACAGCCCCAAATGACTTCTACGGGCCGGGCTACGGGAATGTCTACTGCCCCCCGAACGCTGGCGCAGCATCGGTCTTTGTAGGCGTTGCGCCGCCCCTCCTGGGTGGCTTCTACTACGGGAACTACTGCGATAGCGCCTACTCCGTGTCTTCCTATCCCTCTGTCTACAGCGTGTATTCGGGCTTCCCGCAGTTCATCTACAGCCCCGGCGTAATCGTCAATGGCCAGCCATACGTGCCCGAGTACGATGCGCCCGCCCAGGCCTTCACCTCACCGAGCTACTCGGTGACATACAACAATAACAACTATTACGTCGCTAGCCCGGACCGGGCGCAGCAACTTGAAGCGGGCGGCGATCAGGCGCGGGCGGCCCTGAAGAACGCCTACCCGGCGGACTCCTTCCAGGCAGCCTTCGGGGACGTCGCGCGGGCGTGGACGGACGGGGACGTCAAGCCGCTGCGCCGCCACGTCCGGGACAGCGACACGCGCATCTCCGTGTCCCTGAACGGGAAGTATTCGTACTCCATCGCGTCGGGTGACTTCGTGCAGATCACGCGGGATGCCCTCACCCGGCTGCACACGGTCTCGTTCGACTTTACCCACGTCCGCAAGGCCAAGAACGGCGACGTGACCGCCTACGGCAAGCACGTCTACCGCCCATCCGACCCGTCCGGCACCCAGGGCGCGGCCGTGGACGGCGATACGGTGCCGTTTGACCAGGCCGGTGAGGACGTCCAGCCCACGCCCAGTGACACCCGGACGGGTACCGAGAAGACGGTCTATGTGTCCTATACCCTGCGCCGCCAGGACGGCCGGTGGAACGTCATCGCCATTGACTCGTCCGACCACAGCCTGATACCGTCCGGCACACAGTAGAAGGCCCCCCCGCCCCAATTCTGGGGAGCCTGATGAAGAAGGAGCCGGATTAAGATAGAGGCCGCTGCATGCCGCGCCCCTGCACCTCTTCCCCTCTCCGTTGCAGCACTGGCTACCCGGAGGGCGGGGAGGGTGGCGAGCCTTAACGAGCCGGGAGGGGTTCCTCCGGCTCCCCAGAATTAGGTCGGTGGTAACACCCCGTAGGAGGCACGTAAGTGGAGGGAAGCGTGGTGGCCGTCAGCCTCAGCACGGGACATGTGTTTAGCAAATCCAACCACGCCCGCATCCATCTCGTCGCCGGGTTGGGCGTGGAGGGCGACGCCCACGCGGGCCGCACGGTCCAGCACCGGTCTCGGGTCGCGCGGGACCCGAGCCAGCCCAACCTGCGCCAAGTGCATCTCATTCACGCGGAACTGCTCGACGAGCTGCGTGACGCCGGCTTCGCCGTCGCGCCGGGTCAGATGGGCAAGAACGTGACCACGCGCGGGCTGGACCTGCTTGGCCTCCCGCTCGGTACGCGGCTGTGCCTGGGCGATACGGCGGTCATCGAGCTGACTGGCCTGCGTAATCCGTGCGCCCAGATCAACGATTTCCAGCCCGGCCTCCTGGTGGCGGTGCTGGGGCGCGATGCTGAAGGCAACTTGATCCGTAGGACGGACGTTATGGGGATCGTGCTGGTTGGGGGCGACGTATCAGCGGGGGACGGGGTCGGAGTGGAACTGCCGCCGGAGCCATGTGAGGCGCTGAGTTGCGTTTGACGGACCAGAATGCCTAACGCGATGATACCGCTGGCGCGAGGCGTTTGGCCGCCCGCGCCGCTGCAATCCCAGAAGTCACCGCCCGACGCCGCTCGATCAAGAGAGAGGCTCGGGCTGCTGACGAGGCACTTTCTGATAGATTTCATTCTCGGCCTGGCGCTGGGTCTGGTCACCATCTTCCTACTCGGCTTCGGCTTCGACATCATCGCCGGATGGATCGTCCCGACGCTGCCGACCCCAAGCCGGTCCAATGGGCGACTTGGATCTTTACGAGCCTGGTTCGGGTCACCATCGGCTTTTTCTTGGTCTTCTGGCTCTGACCAGGAACTTTTCCCGACTCCGCCCCCGTCACAATACCTGTATCACCCCGCTCTTCTAGGAGGACACTTCGCTTGAACCCCCAAACGCCCTGCCCGACCGGCAAGGCCCGCCTGCGTGGCGCCTCGCCTCGCCCATTCTGGCCTATTGCGCTTTCTACCGCTCTCGTTCTGCCGACACTGCTCTCCCCCGCGCTCGCCGCGCGGCCTCATAAAAAGCTGACCCATCCTCGCTCGTCCGGGGGGGCCACCCCACTGACGCCGTTCGTGCCGGGGCGGACGATCGCGCCCGTGCAGACACTGCTGGTCCGTAACGACCTCGCCCCCGTCGGAACGAACAACGGTGTCCGGCTGTGGCTCCTGGGCGATGGGAGCGGTGCGGACGTGCGTGTTCGCGTGCTGGCCCCGGTCAAGGACATGGGAATGCCGCGTGACGAGTGGATCTCGGAGCCGATCCCGATCTCGTTCACGGGCTGGCGGGAGTTCGTGCTGCCCCAAGCCAAGTTCACCCTGCGGGCCGCGCCCTCGCTGCCGAGCGGCCTGGATATGGCACTGCCCGCTGGCGCCCAGCCAGCTGGGGACGTGGCCGCATCCCCAACTGGAACGACGCCGGACTGGTCGACGGCTAACGGCCTGGCCTTGGACGTCACGACGTCCCGGCAGATGCGCCTGGGCGTGGACGACGTCGCCTGGGTGACGCTGGACGCGAACGGGCAGGGGACGTCGAATACCGTCGTCACCGACTTCGAGACCGGCAACGTGGGGGCCTGGAAGCCCGCCGGTACGCCCGAGGGCAACGATGCCGTGGTCTACGGCGTCACCACCCAGCCTAGCCAGGTGCACAGCGGGCGGGTCGCCTTTCGGCTGACCGTCACGCCGCCCGGCTTGGTCCGGTCCGGCCAGATGTCCTCGGTCCACGAATCTATGACCGCCTCTGGTCACCCGTACTTAATTTGGACTCCAGCGTCGCTGTTCGCGCGAGTGCTGCCCGAGAGCCTGCCGCCTGCCGTCGGGACATCGCCCGAAGTCAACCTCACGGCCTGCCCGGAGCAGATCGAGGCGGCGACCTTCTGCCTGTACAGCCCCCGCGCCCTCCGCAACGTGATCGTCTCGCTTCCGCAGGATTTGCAGGGCATTGGCCACACTATCCCGCGCACGAACGTGGAGCTGCACGTCGTCAAGATCTTGAACCAGGGCGGATTGGGCTCCCTGCGTGATGCCGACACGGCGGGCCCCGCCCCCGCGCTTCTGGTCAAGGACGACCGGCAGACCCTCTCCGGCCCCGCCCCCGCTGTGCGGCTGACAGGGCCGGCCGTCTGCGATGTCCCCGCCGACACGTCCAAGCAGTTCTGGGTGACCGTCACGGTCCCGCGCAACACGCTCTCGAATAACTATATTGGCCGGATGATGGTCTCCAGCCGGGACCTGCCTGTGCCCATCTCCGTCCGCCTCGTCCTGAGCGTGTTGCCGCTGCACCTGCTCTCGCCTGCCAAGCAGTACGGCATTGACCTGCGCTCGCGCCTGGACCCCGCGCCCACGACTCTGCCCTCGCCCGACGGTCGGCACCTCGTGACCGACTTCGTCTCCAAGGACGTCTTAGACGCGCAGCTTGCGGACATCGCCGCCCACGGCTTCACCATCGCGTCCTTGTACGACTCATCGGCGACGCTCTTTGATGCCGTCACCGAGTACCGCAACTACGGTCTGGGGAGCGCCTACAACCTCTACAAAGGCGACGGCGACCCGCAGACGGTGGAGAAGGACCGGGGGACGCACTCCGCGCCCGCGCTGACCTACTACACCGACCCGGACCCGAATGCCGCCGCGCTCTCTCGCATGGGGCCGCTGAACAAGGCTGGCCTCCCCAATGCCACCTATGTGCCGCACCAGTCGGACTACGACGCTCTGGGCGCGGATACCGACATCGCCATCTATGGCCGTGACTCGGAGTACCCGCAGAAGCTTCTCCAGAACGGTGGCAAGCGCCTCTCGCAGACGCGCGATTGGTGGTACTGGCCCGCAACGAGCGAGGCCCCGCAGATCAACCGCGCCGACTCGGGCCTCCTGCTCTGGCGGGCGAACCTCTACGGGGCGTACCTGCCGGACTACCAGACCGCGTTCGGTGCGGACCCCTACGATGAGACCTCGGCGGGTGCGGCCCCGTCCCGCACTGCCTTCCGGCCCCTGATGCTGACCTACCCGGCCCAGGGCGGCGTTCTGGACACACTACAATGGGAGGCCTGCCGCGAGGGAGTCAACGACGTCCGCTACCTGACCACGATGTACGACAACCTGCGCCAGTGCAAGGACGCCCACGTCGCGAGGCCCCTCGTCGGCCAGGCGGAGGGCTACGTCAAGGCCTTCCTGTCTAAGCCCCTGGCCAATCTGCCCGAGACCCAGTACGACACGTTCCGCGCCCAAGTCGCGAACTATACCATGCTGCTCCGCAAGGCCCTGGACGCTCCCATCAAGGTGCCTGTGGCCCCCGCTCCATAGAGGCCATGTCACAAAGAAGGCGCGGGGGCAGGTTGCCTCCGCCCGCTCGGGTGTCGCGGTGGGGTCGGGGACAAATCCCATCCTCTCGTTCTGCTGTGCCACGATCTGCCGGATGCGGCGTTTGTCCCGGAACATACTTCGCACGTCACTTTCGACTACTGACATCGGCTTGTTTCCCTCTGCTACTCTTGCCGCGCTCGGCACCAGCAAGACGTCCAAGTGGTCGTTGGCCTTTAGCTCGCCCTCAATATCCGTCAGAACGCCGTAGTAATGGTACGTGATGGCACCTTGGGAAGAAGGGCGGACCGGAACGTACCACCAATCGCCGTCCTCCCGGACGCCCTGTTCCACGATTTCTACGTTCAGGCCGTCAAAATGGTGCGTCTTACAGGTAGTGCTGCACGCGCTGAATTATGTCTTGCTTACTCATCGTCCGTCTCCAGTGCCACCCGCATCGGGTTCGCGTTATGCAGGGCGTCCACGGCAACCCCTTGGTCCAGGGGGGCGGCCATTCCACCTTGTGCTTTTGCACAGCGTCAATATTGCTTCTAATGCGCTATTCAAGAGTACCAGGTAAAAGTGCCTTCTCTTCTGAAGTGTATTCGGCTAGGCTTGTGACGTAGTGAAAGTTCGGCGCGTATGGACCATGAAGCAGCGTGAACTTGCCGAAGTCGGCGAAAAATAGAGGGTTAAGATCTCTTCTTACCACGTCTGCGAACTAGTTAGCGGCCTTCGCCGTCTCAAAAACCCAGCGCGAACATTCATCAAGCCAAATCTGATACTCTTTAATCAGCGCATCATACCTTTCCGTATCCCACTTGCTTATTTTGTAAAATTTCTCTCCTTGTAGCATCTCTCCGGTGTCGTTCGAACTCGCGTGTTCCGAGAATACCTCGATAGCCTGAGAGACGGCTATCGAAAGCGTCTTTAACGCCTGCTCCAACTCAGGCAATTTGCCTGACCACAAGGCCCCCTGCACCCTCTGGCGCAGAATAAGCACACGGCTTGGAGCGTCGGATGTCCAACACGGCGGTTGTTCCAATGCTAAATGTGTCCATCTCTGCCACTCATAAAGCTGGCAACATTCTACCGCTGCATCGATAGTGTCAAGTTCTTTCTGTAAAAGCTGGGAGCATCCTGCTTTTGTCTCTATCTTTTGTCTCTATTTAGTGATCATTATTGGCTGAATGTTAGGTAAGCTTTGCCCGCCTGCCAATCATCGCTGATCTCCATCAGCAACGCAGATACCAGCCGCAGGCACGAGGGTTCGTTCGGGAAGATGCTTGCCACCTGCGTGCGCCGCTTCACCTCCCGATTAACGCGCTCCACCCCGTTTGTGGTCCGCAGCAGGCGGCGGTGCGGCTCAGGAAACGCAAGCACCGTCAAGCCCTCAGGCAGGCTCTCTTCTAGCACCGCAGAAAGCTTCGGAGCAGAGGCCGCGTACTTCTGTAGCGTCTGCGCCAGCGAGGGGCTTGTCCTTGAAGCCATTGGCATGGATCGTGCGCTCCTCGGTGCGACGATGCGGGGCGGCGCCGAGATGGTTTTGCCGCTCGATTTGCATAGCGGCGTTGAGGAGCACTTGAAAAAGAGTAGGCAAAGCGTCGAGGCCACTGGTCGTAAGTTGATCTAAAAGTGCTTCGGACAGAGTAAACTCATTCTGGTAGGTCATGGGTTGTTTCCTTGGTGTCTGGTAACTTCAAGAATACTCCCTGACCTACTACTTTCCCTACTCATTTTTGGGAAACGTTTTTGGTCGTTTTACTTTTACATAAACAATTTTACACTAACTACCACTGCGTAGAGTCAACTCCTGCGGGTAAACTACCCCAACAGATAAGATTATGTCTACCAAGTCTCCGTGCGCGTTTGCGCGGGAGTTCAAGCTCGACCTGTGCCGCCAAATAAAGAGCGCCCAAAAACGACCCGCCCAGCTTTGCCGTGAGCATCAGCTCATCGAAGGACTGCTTCTGCGGTGGCGGCATGAGTTCGAGTAGCGCGGCGAGGCCACG
>JAYTRQ010000614.1:0-3422 GCA_043746125.1 Armatimonadota bacterium
ATGCGCCTGATGCACCTGTTTGACCATGCCGTGAAGGGCGGCCGTCGCGTCACCGGCCCCGTCACGCGCGGCGCACGGGCGGGGGCACAGGCGGCAAAATCCGGCGCGGCGGCCTTCAAGGGCCGGACGCAGGCGTGGAAAGACCCATCCTCTCCTAAAACACCCCCCTCCCCCGGTTCAGCGCTGGCTACCCAGAGGGCGCGGGTACTCCCCCCGAAACGTGGGGAGGAAGAGGTTAGGCCAGCGCCGTCCGGTCCTAGCTCCTCCCCCACCCGTTTCGGGAGGGGTGGCGAGGAACGAGCCGGGGTGGGTTCTGACGACGCGCCAACGGTGCCGCGCGTTCCAGCGCCTATTCCCATGTCCCTGCCCGTGATGCTGGCCGAGAAGCCCAAGGCGCCCTCCGGCCCGCTAGTCATCCCCGAGTCGCTGGGTGATGACGGCACCAAAAAGGCGTTCGTCCTGCCGCCGTTAGAGTTACTGAACGAGTCGCCGCCCAAGCCCATCCAGCACGAGTCGGCCGTGCTGGAGAAGCAAGCCATCCTGATGCAGACGCTGAACGACTTCAAGATCGGCGCGAACGTGGCCCAGGTCTCGATGGGTCCGACCGTGACCCGCTATGAGGTTCAGCTTGAGCCGGGAATTCTGGTCAAGAAGATCGTCTCGCTGGCTGATAACCTTGCGATGTCCCTGGCTGCCATTGACGTCCGCGTCGAGGCCCCCATTCCGGGCAAGGCCGCCATCGGCATCGAGGTCCCTAACGACGTCTGCCAGATGGTCAGCCTGCGCGAGTGCTTGGCGACCAACGAGTTTATGAACGCGCCGTCCAAGCTCACTTTCGCACTGGGCAAAGACGTGGCAGGCGAGTTCAAGTACGCCGACCTGACCCGGATGCCGCACCTTCTGGTCGGCGGCAGCACAAACAGCGGCAAGAGCGTCTGCCTCAACGTCATCATCAGCTCGATCCTGTACCGGGCCACCCCACGTGAGGTCAAGTTCGTGATGATTGACCCCAAGCGCGTCGAACTGTCCCTGTACGACGGTATCCCCCACTTGCTCGCCCCAGTCATCAAGGACGTCAAACAGGCGGCGGGCATCTTCCGCAGCGTCCTGAAGGAGATGGAGGAGCGCTACGACCGCTTCGCCCGCATCGGCACGCGCAACATTGACGGCTTCAACGGCCGCGTCCCGCCCGAGGAACGGCTGCCCTTTATCGTGGTCGTCGTGGACGAGTTGGCCGACCTAATGATGCAGCAAGGGCCGGAAGTAGAGACGTCCATTTGCCGCATTGCCCAACTCGCCCGTGCGACGGGCATTCACCTGGTCATCGCAACCCAGCGGCCTTCCGTGGATGTCATCACGGGCACGATCAAGGCCAACATCTCCAGCCGCATCGCCTTTGCCGTAGCGACGCAGGTAGACAGCCGGACCATCATTGACATGCCGGGCGCGGATCGCTTAATCGGCCGGGGTGATATGCTGTTCATGCCCATCGACGCCGCGAAGCCCGTGCGTGTCCAGGGCTGTTACATCGGCGAGCGCGAGACGGAGGAGTTGGTCAAGTACCTGCGGAACCAGGAGGAAGCCGTCTACACCATGATCCCGTCGGAAACGGGCGCTGGCGGCATGGGGGGCGAGGGCACAGACGACGGTTCTTCGGACGAGCTCTTCGAACCCTGCGTCAAGTGGCTGATATTGCAGGGGCAGTGTTCCACGTCCAGCCTCCAGCGTAAGTTCAAGATCGGCTACACCCGCGCCGCCCGCCTCGTGGAGATTATGGAAGCACGAGGCATCGTCGGCTCTCAAGACGGCGTCAAGCCCCGCGAAATCCTGCTGAGACCCGAGAACGTGGAGGCGTTCTTTGCAGGCGTGGGGCAGGGCGACGTGGGGCAGTGAAAACGACCGCTTACTTTGAAGAGCAGGTTCTTCGCAAGCGCCTGTACATCAAGACGGGGTGGTGTGAGCAGGCGTTGCGGGCACCGGCACGGTTGGAAGTCCAGGAAGACGGCCACCGCCGATACTGGATTTACATTGCCAAACACCGCGACTTTTAAGGAAAATGAAAACTCTCCCAAGCACGCCCAGCGCCTGAACCCACTCAATCGGATGTCGCCTATGCACTACCAAGGTCGCCGAATCTGCCTCCCACTGCTCTTGCTGATAGCCCTGCTTGCACCGATGCGGGCGCACGCCTTCGGCTGGCCGAACCAGAACGACAGCATCTTCCCGCCCCTGCCCGCTGCGAAAGCTTATATTAACTTCGACGGCAAGGGATTTCTGATCAACGGTAAGCGAACGTTCATCGCCGCCGGAGAATTTCAGTATGCCCGGACCCCCCGCGCCCAATGGCGGGACCGGATGCTGCGGGTCAAGCGAGCGGGTTATAACGCCCTCCAGACCTACGTATTCTGGAACCTGCACGAACCGCGCGAGGGCGAGTTCGACTTCTCGGGCGACAAAGATTTTGACGCCTACCTGAAGCTCGCCCACTCGCTCGGGTTGTACGTCGTCGTCCGCATGGGGCCATACATCAACTCGGAGTGGGACAGCGGTGGCCTGCCGCTCTGGCTGCGATTCAAGCCCGGCCTGCTGCCGATGCAGGACAACCAGCCGTATTACAAGGCCGTGGCCCCCTACTTCGCCAAACTCGTCCCGATCATCGCCGAGAACCAGATCAACCGGGGCGGGTCGGTGATCATGGTCCAGATGGAGAACGAACACAACGATAACAACGATGGCGGCGGCGGGACGGACGAAAAGACGCCATATTACCACTGGTTTCACCAGAGAATGCTGACCCTCGGCCTGCAAGTGCCGCTCTTCTTCAGCGGCCTGAACCACGGCGATGACCCGGCCGGGGATTCGCCCTTCGACACCTCCCAGCGCACGAGTCCCTGGTTCAGCACGGAGTTCTGGACTGGCTGGATCATCACCTACAACATGACGCCCGAGCGGGCGACCAAACTGGACCGGGCCACCTGGAAGGTGATCGCCTACGGGGGCAACGGCTACTCGCAGTATACGTTCGTCGGCGGCACCGACTTTGACTATTGGAACTGCGTGGAGCAGGGCACGGCCTACGACTTCAGTGGTCCGGTCGGGCAGGCGGGCGACCTGCGGGATGTCTACTACAAGATGAAGCGGGCGGCGACGTTCGCGACGAGCTTCCCTGACGTGATCGAAAATTCCGTGGCGGGAGCCGGTGGCGACGGCATCTCGCCCACCAATAGCAACGTCCAGATCACCAACCGCAAAGGGAACGATGGGGAAATCCTGTTCCTGGACAACCATACGGGCGGTCCACAGGCCACGCAGATAAAGACGGCCGCGGGCGGCACTTATCCGAGTGATGGCCCGATCACGCTGGACGCGAACGAAATCATGCCCATCGTCCGGGGTTATCCTTTACTCGAGGGCGTCAACCT
>JAYTRQ010000615.1:0-3419 GCA_043746125.1 Armatimonadota bacterium
TGCGACGATCACCGGCTCCCTGTTCACCTACCGTCCGAAGATCGCCCTCACCGGCGGCCTGCACCGCGTCGCGGTGACTCTGGCCGACCGAGCAGGCAACACTGCTACTACTGAGTGGCCGTTCCGAGTTTCAACCAGCAAAGTCGTGCAGTCGTTTACGTCGAATGAACCTGCAGGGCGGGCAATTGGAGCTGGGTCGACCATTGAGCTGACTTTGAAAGCCATGGCGGGTGGCAAAGCCACGGCGGGAATTGGCGCTTTGGCGAAGTCCATCCCCCTGAATGAAACCGATCCCGGCGTCTACGTCGGTGAGTATACGGTTAAAACCGGGGATACGGCCGAAAACGCTCCCGTGACCGCGCGCTTTGTCACTCGGGATGGCACGGAAGTCACCACGGCTCTTGCCTCCGGGCTGACGATCAATGCTGGCCCCCCGCCGGCGCCCAAAATCCTGTCTCCTCAGGACGCCGACTCGGTGGATGTGAATGCTCCGCTGACGGTCAAAGGCAAAGCCGCTCCTGGCAGCACGGTAAGGGTGGCGATCAACTATGTCAGCAAAGAGCTAGGCGGTATCCTGCCGGTTAGCGGCTCCAGTGGTAGCAAAGATGTGGTGGCCGATAAGAACGGAGACTTTACCGCCCCGGAATTTGGACTGAAGTTCCGCACGCTGTTCGGCAGCAGCCGGGATACGGTCTTTACTATCACGGCGACGGAGCTGGATGCCGATGGGAACCCGTCTTCAGACTCGGCTAAGATCACAGTCAGACCTGGTTAGGGACCCGCATGAACTCTCTCTTTTCTCACGCTGTCGCGCTGCCTGGAAAGCTGCTAACTTGGCTTCAGCGGTACCGCTGGATCAAATTCACCTTCGATGTATTTGAGCGGTTTGGAAAAGACAACGGCGGCCTACTGGCCGCCGGATTGGCGTTCTTTCTGGTGCTGGCTGTCATTCCGCTGCTCCTCGTCGGTTTGTGGGTACTGGGCCTGGTGTATGTCCACAAGCCCGATGAGGCGGTCGCGCAGATCCAGAGCCTGCTGTCCAGCCGGGTCCTGCCGGGGGTTGCGGCGAAAGAAGTCAACCATTTGATGGTGCGTGCCCAGATTCAAGACGTGGCAGGCCATGCCGGGCCGACGCTGCTGAACTTGCTGCATGGGCATGGCCTCGCCGGTGTGGCCGGTATACTAGGCGTCGTGTGGGCTGCCGCGCAGGTGTTTATCAACGCATCCTCAGCCATGAATGCCGCCTGGGAGACGACGGAAAAACGCAACTGGTTCGTCCTCCGCGGGGTAGCTCTGGGACTTCTGGTGGGCACGGGAGTGTTGCTGGTCGTCTCCCTGGCAGTGACGGGACTTTCCACGAGTTTTTCCAACAGTTCGTTCGCCCACCTGGTCCCCTTCGAAGGAGCAGTTATCGCCGGTCTGATCGAGCTGGGGGCGGTTGTGGTCAGTGGCTTGATGTACGCCGTCACCTATAAGTTCCTGCCGTCAGCTAAAGTCTCCTGGAAATCCGCGCTGATCGGTGGCTTTGTCGCCGCGATCGCCTTCGAGATCGCCAAGAAAAGCCTGTCTGTTCTGCTGCTGAAGCCGAACAAGAGTCTGTACAGTGAGCTGGGCAACCTGATCGGCTTCATCCTATGGATCTATTATTCGATGATGATTCTGCTGCTCGGAGCAGAGGTGTCGTCCCAATATTCCAGTGAAGTGGAGGGCAAGCGCAGTGCCCATCTTAAGCGAAGTGCTCTGGCAACTCCCGCTGCCGACGCGTCAGTCGGTGCCAGACCCCCCCTGGAGCGTGCCAAGCAGCGCGAGCGCGTCCGGCGCAGCCGTCCTCCTGGGCGGAGGCAGGTGTAGGGGCACAAGATGCGCAAAACCGAACGATCACGAAGCCCATCGGCTGGTAGTGTCTGATGATGTCGCTTTCAAAACAGAGAGTACCGAATATCGGTCGGTAACGCTGCCGGGCAAATCGCGAGGGAGTAAACTCCTCTCGCTGAATGGGCGTCCTTCGGACGTAAGATCAGGCATCCGCCAGATTTTTTTCAGTCCGGAGGACGTTTACTCAGCGAGAGGAGTTTACTCCCTTGCTCCGCTGCCGAGACCTACCGATAGCAAATAGACACTCCCTCAAAACAATCCCCAACGCTTCTTCTTCGGCTCTTTCTCCTCCACTTCACCTGCTCTCTTCTCCGGCCCTAGACTCACCAGCTCCTGGGCGGCGTAGCGGCCCGGGTCACCATCCGGGTCGAGGGATACCGCCATCTGGAACTGAGCGCGGGCGTCTTCGTCGCGCCCATCGGCAAGGTAGCAGCCGCCGAGGACGGAGTGCCGCAGGGCATCGTCGGGGGAGAGCTCCAGGGCGCGTTCGTAGAGGGGAATGGCCTGATCGAGACGCCCAAACATGGCGTGGAGTCGGCCCAGACTGACCAGAGCTTTATGATTATCGGGTGCCCGCTTCAGTGCCTCTTCGTTCAGCCGGGTGGCCTCCTGCCAATTTTCTTCCTGCTCGTATGTCCCGGCCATGTTGACATACAGCGAAGGGTTCTCAGGGGCATGCTCCAGGGCCCGCTCCCAAAAGTTGCGGGCAGTCTTCGGGTCTCCTTGATAGATCGAGGCCAGCCCCAGCTCGAAGTAGCTTTCGCCTAAATCTTTGGGGTCGTTTGTGACGGAAACGGCGCGGGAGAGACGCTTGCGCATCGATGCGTAATCCGTCTGCGTCTTATATAGCATCGCGCTATTATACAGGGCTAAAAAGAAGTCCGGGTCACGCTGGATCGCCTGCTCGTAGTAGCCAAGCTTCGTTTCCGGGGTGCGGGCCAGTCGCTTGCCCTTCAAGAATGCGCCGTAAGCGGGCCAGGAAGGCGTGACCTGGAGGGTATCCGCCGTGAAGTCCCAGGGAACATTCACCCCCAGCGTATCCAGAAGAGAGACACCCAGCCGGTACTGGAGCGCGATCCAGAGATCGTAATCCAGCTCTAATGTTTCCGGCCGGGCCTCGAGGTCGAATGCCGTGAACGTCAGGCTGTCCGGGGCGGAAAAATTCCCGGTGGCCGGGAAAAACACGCGAAGGGAGACGGTCACCAGGGCCAATGCCCCGGTTTCGACATCGCGCTCGCAGTGCAGCAGGCCGTCGATCAGGGCATCGCATTTTGCCCGTTCCGCCAGCGCATACACTTCTCCCTCGGTCAGCGGCGGGACCGGCTGCTCTCTTTTGTCCGCTCCCCCCAGGGACTCATGGACGTCCGCGTAAGAGAAGCCGCCTGCCGCCTCGATTGCGGTCTGAAGGCCCAGTAGAATGCCATGCTCGAAGAGCAGGATGTCATCGCCGAACATATCCGCCCCCAGGGGCGCAAAGACTAATTTCTGGTTCGGTTTCGGTTCTTGTGAATCCATGCCATAATTGTACCTAAGTACTCGTGCAT
>JAYTRQ010000616.1:0-3415 GCA_043746125.1 Armatimonadota bacterium
GTCATGCGCGTGGAACAGTTCACCCGCCAGGGCGATGATCAATGGCTGCTCACGGTCTACCATGGCCCGGAGGCAGTCGTCAAGATCGCCTCCGTCGGCTGCGAACTGCGGCTGCCTGACGTCTACCGAACCGTCAAGATCAGTGATCAAAGAAATCCGCTGACGCTGCGATGTTCGTAGCACAGCCATTGACATTGCCCCTCTGCGTAGGATATAATGTCAAGCGGTCAGTGTCGGCCCACGCACACCGGTTTGCCTTTCCAGGCTTTTTCTTGAGTGGGTGAGGGATAAGACATCAACAACAGAGACTTCCGCAGGGACCCGCGCGAGCCGCGGGTCAATATGAATGAGCGCATCCGCGCCCGCGAGATCCGTGTCATTGACGATGACGGAGGCCAGCTCGGCATCATGACGCCGCGTGAGGCCATCGCCATCGCCCGCGAACGCGGCATCGACTTGATCGAGGTCGCGCCGCAGGCCCAGCCGCCCGTCTGTAAGATCATGGACTACGGCAAGTTCAAATACGAACAGGCCAAAAAAGAAAAAGAGTCAGCTAAAAAGCATAAGCAGAGTGAGCTGAAAGACATCCGGCTCGATCCACGCTATGGGATGCTGTCTGAGAACGACCTGCAAACCAAGGTTAACCACGCCCGCAAGTTCCTGGAAGACGGGGACAAGGTTAAGGTCACGTTCCGGTTTATCGGCGGCCAGATCCGCCACCCGGAAGTCGGCCGGGGCCAGCTTGATACGTTCCTTCAGCGTGTGGCGGACGTAGCCCAGATCGAAAAGCCGCCGTCTATGGAGGGTCGCTCCATGTACGCCGTGCTGACGCCGAATAAGACATCTGCGCCCGCCGCGTCCAAGCCCGCAACGTCCAAGCCCGCAACGCCGAAGGCTCCCAAGCCGGAAGCCGCGAAGCTGGAAGTGCAGGCCGCCAAGCCTGCGGAAGCTCCAGTGGCGGAAGCTCCAGTGGCGGAAGCTCCAGTGCCTAAGCCGGACGAGCCGCCGACGGCTTAAACCAAAAACGCATTCGGGAAGAGTTCGCGAACCCGGACACGACGCGTGCGCCGGGTTCGTTGCCGTGTTACACGGCGCAGACGGTCGCATTAGACAGAGGAGAGACCCATGCCCAAGATCAAGACCCGCAAGACGGCGGCCAAGCGCTTCAAGCAGACCGGGACCGGCAAGCTGATGCACGGCCATGCCAACCACAACCACCTGAACATCCACAAGAGCGCATCCAACCTGCGCGTTCTGACCTCGGATGCCGAGCTGTACAAAGGCAAGCGGAAGGCCATCCGGCGTATGCTGCCGAACGGCCTGAACCACTGAGCCTTTTTCTGAACGATTACCTAAACGTAAAGGACCTGAGACATGGCACGAGTCAAACGCGGCGTGATGAAGCACAAGCGCCACCACAAGATTTTGAAGGAAGCCTCGGGCTACTTCGGCGGCAAGTCCCGTCTGTTCAAGACGGCTAACGAGTCGGTGATGAAGGCCGGACAATACGCCTTCCGGGACCGCCGCGCCCGCAAGCGCGAGTTCCGCCAGCTCTGGATCGCCCGCATCAACGCGGCCTGCCGCGCCCAGGGCGTCCAGTACAGCCGCTTCATCGCCGCCCTCCACACTAGTGGTGTCGAGTTGGACCGCAAAGTGTTGTCCGAGATGGCAATCAGCGATAACGCTGCGTTCAACACGCTCGTGGCCTCGCTAAACATCACGACGCCTGCGCCGACCCACCACCTAGCCACGGCGGCGGTCTAGGCAAGAGCGCCATGACGCCGACGGAGCAGCTAGCACGGGTCGCGGAAGATGCCGCCCTCGCCCTCCAAGCCGCCGCCTCCCTGGCGGCTCTGGATAGCGTAGAAGTCCAATATCTGGGGCGTAAGGGGCAATTAACCGGCCTCTTGCGCCTCGTCGGCACTCTACCGTCGGATGAAAAGCCCCAGTTTGGCCAGGCTGTCAATGCCCGCAAGGACGAGTTGACAGCCCTGCTGACGGAAAAGCGGACGGCCTTCGCTGTCCAGGAGCGGGCCCTCCGTCTGGCCGCCGATGCCGTGGACGTCACCCTCCCCGGCGTTGCCTCTCCGCGCGGCACCCAGCACCCGATCACGCGCCAGATGCAGGCCGTCAAAGACGCCCTGATCAGTATGGGCTATCAGTTCAACGAGTGGCCGGACGTCGAAGACTACCACTACAACTTCGAGACCCTCAACTACCCCCCTGACCACCCCGCCTTCGACGAGCAGATGTCATTTTATGTGGACAAGACGCACCTGCTGCGGACCCAGACGACCGCCTTTCAGGCGCACGTCATGGAGCGCCAGAAGCCGCCCATCCGCGCCGCTACCATCGGCAAGTGCTACCGCTACGAGGCCGTGGACGCCACCCACTCGCACACGTTTCACCAGGTAGACATTCTGGCCGTGGACGAGGGTCTGACCCTGGCCGACCTCAAAGGCACTTTCGCCGAACTCGTCCGCCGCCTATTCGGCGACGTCGTCATCCGCTTCCGCCCCGACTTCTTCCCTTTCGTGGAACCCGGCGTCGAAGTCGCGATTCAGTGGGGCACGGGCTGGCTGGAACTGGGTGGTGCGGGCATGGTCCACCCCAACATCCTGAACGCAATGGGCATCGACTCCGAGCGCTACACCGGCTTCGCCTGGGGCCTGGGGATTGACCGGATGCAGATGGCAAAGTACGGCATAGACGATATCCGCCTCTTCACCGAAAACGACCTCCGCTTCCTTCGGCAGTTCTAAGGAGCAGGATATGTCGGGCTTGTATCCCAACTTTGAACCACCGCTGTTCTCCGCAGACAATTTCAACGGCTACGGTCTGTCCAGCAATCTCGAAGAACTTGATGAGATCGCCTCCCCCCTCAGTCTCGTCACACTGTCAGAGTTCGTAGATGCCCGAACTATGACGCTTGAGGTCCTTGACGAAGAGCAGATCCCAGCGTCATGTCCCCCTGTACACTGGTATATGGCACAAGAAGGTCTTGCCACGGTTCAACGGCTATCACTGTTTCTGGAGCAACATCCTGATTGGGTGCCTCAACGAAGGGCCGCTGTTACTGCGGATTTGGATCATCTCGCAGGGCTACTTCAAGAGGCGCAGAAGCAGGATGTTAGGTTTCACCTGCTGGTTGACATTTAGATGGAGATAAGGAGTGTCGCTGGATACGGTGAACTCGCTATCGTGGTACAATGATTTCTAGGGTAATCGTATGGACACTAAGAACCTATCTCAAAACGGCTAAAACCGCTGTTTTTGCTTCTCATTGCAAGGCCGAAAATGGCCTTTTGAGATAGGTTCTAAGTCGTCAATCGCAATTAGATTAAACTATCCGGATCCCGAAAGTTAAGCGAGAAGAGAGTAAAAATCCTCGAATTACCCGCCCAATAGTTTAATG
>JAYTRQ010000617.1:0-3411 GCA_043746125.1 Armatimonadota bacterium
GCCGAGCGACGCGGACGCTATCGTCCTCTGCGGTGTGCCATCGTTAGAAATAGGCGCGGCGTGGCGTCGCCCGGCCGCCATGGAAACGGCGACGGCAGCGGCGAGCGCGACCACCCCGAACAGGCCGACCTTTTGAGACATCTGGGACATGACCGTTCCTCCTGCAAAGAGACAGTGAAAGACACAGAGAATGACTGGGCACACGCGGGAGCGTGACTCATTATGACCGGCCGGGGGGGAAAACGCAAGGGGCAGTTTGACAACGCGGACGCGAGGGCGTACGATTAGCCTTGCGGACATCGAGCCCGGCACTGGAAGTGCCGGTCTACTCTTGAATAGAAGTCGCTACGCGACTGAGAGGCCCCCGCCTGTGGGCCTGTTCTCAGTGCCGGAGGCACTTTCACTTCGAAGTAGCCCGGCACTTCCAGTACCGGGCTGTGCTTCTACTCAGAGACCACGCAGTAAGCGTTATTATGATGCAGTCGGATTGACGCTTCAAAAGATACTGCTGCCTGGGGCTGGGGGCGTTTGGAAGGCAGAATCAGTGGTCCTCAGAAAAATCACCTTCAAGAAGATTGTCAGCCTGGCATTCACGTCGCTGGCGCTGCTTCCTGTTCTTTTTTTCCTTTACATTGTGGCGGCTCTGGCATGGATCGCCTACCGCCCGCTCCCTCCCATACCGAACTACGGCGTCCGCTATACGATTACCGAGGCAGGCAGCATTGGAAGCGTATGTCCGAACTTTCATGCCCGCGACTCTTCAGATTTTGGGGTGAGATTGACAGCCACCGGTCAGGTGGTTCATCCAGACGAAGCGGCTCTGGACCAAGACAAAGCCGAGCGCCAGGACGAGGTCAAAGCCCAGACAGAGGCGTTCAACCTGCCGCCCGGCGAGTACGTCAGTGCCGTGGCGGACAGTGGCGACTCGGTCGTGGTCACGGATCAAGGCTGGCAACTTTGGCGTCAGGGGAGGCCGAAAACGTCTCTTCGGCATAGCATACGCGGCTACGACTGGAAGCCACGACCGCTCATTCTTGGCTTCTACCGGATGAACGCGCGTGACGAAGTTATCGGGAACGGACGTATTGCGACCGCCTATGCCTCCTCGGGCGGCCTGTCCGACCCTCATGGGCGCTGGCTGCCGCTGATCTGGCGCGGGACGGGCGAGGAGTCGGAAGACCTGAACGGCTGCCTTGACAGGGCGAGCGGCTGGTACGTGGATCGGGCGGTGGACATAAACGCCTCGGGCCAAATACTCTGCCTTGGACGGCGTACCGACCTCAAAGGGGCCGAGAGCTATCCGATGGAGGGCGCGTGCTGGCTCATCCTGACGCCGACGCAGGCCGGACGTTAAAGGGGCCCAAACGTCAACAAAGACCGAGGAGAGCAGGGGCAAGCCCAGCCCCTACCCTCTTCTTTTGCCCCTACCGTTCTGGCGTATCCCGGAGCGCCCCGAATAGGGCCAGCAACAGGAGCAGGGGCAGTTGGACGTCAGAAGAAACGGCCTCATACGAGTGGTGCAGATGGTCAAAGGTCACCAAATCCCCTGCCTTCTGGGCGACGTCCAGGGCGGGCGTGAGGGACAGGCCGAGATAGAGGGCAGAGGCCAGCAGGACGGCGGAGGTCAGGAAGGAAGCGAGGACCCAGCGCCGGTCGGCGCGGGGCAAGAGCAGGGCGTTAGCCAGAAGCAGCAGGACGCCAGCGGCGTAGCAGACGTAGGTGAACAGGTGCAGGCTGCCGCCGACCACACCGCCCGCGATGGCGTTCTGGAGGGGCGGGTTATGGGCGAAGGCAGGGACGGTACGAGTGACGTGGAAGGCGGTGGGCGCGACCAGAGCGCCGATGGCAACCAGGCCGCCGAGCCAGAGCGCGAGGCTGACGGCGTGGAGCCAGCGGGCCAGGACGGCCGGAAGAATAGTGGGGGAAATGGGCGGGAGGGTATGGGTCATCGCTGGGGCGGGCCGTCACTGCCCAGCCACTCGACGGCTTCGGCCAGGGGGACAGTGTGCTGCCAACCGTCGTGCAGGTTCTTGAGTTGAATGACGCCCTGGGCGATCTCGTCGTCGCCGATAATGATCGCGTAGCGGGCGTGGGCGCGGTCGGCGGCCTTCATCTGGGCCTTGAGGCTGCGGCCCCCGTACTCGGTCTCGGCCGCGATGTGGGCGGCTCGCAGGTCGGACAGCAGCTTGATGCCGGTCGGCCGGGCGGCCTCGCCCTGGATGACGACGTAGGCGGTGGGCGCGTGGGGCGTCGGCAGTTCAACGCCCAGCGCTTGCAGGGCGATCAGGGCACGTTCCACGCCCAGGCCAAAGCCGATGCCCGGCGTGGGCGGTCCGCCGATCTGTTCCACCAGTTGGTTGTAGCGTCCCCCACCCCCGAGCGCATTCTGCGCCCCTAAATCCGACGATTGTATCTCAAACGCCGTCTTGGTGTAGTAGTCGAAGCCGCGCACGAGAAACGGGTCGTGCTGGTAGGGCACCCCGGCATCGGTGAGGTAGCCGGTCAGGGCCTCGTGGTGCGTGCGCTCGTCATCGGCCAGGTAGGCGGAGAGGATCGGGGCATCGGACAGGATCTCCAGCTCGCGGGCATTTTTGGTATCCAAAAGCCGCAGGGGGTTGGTCGAGAAGCGGGCCTGCCCCTCAGCGCTGAACTCGCTCAGGTACGGCTCCACGAAGGCCTTCAAAGCGACGAGATAACTGGCACGGGATTCAACGGAGCCGACTGAGTTGATCTTGAGCGTGAGATTGCAGATGCCGATGCGGCGGAAGAAGGCCAAGGCCAGGCCGATCACTTCGGCGTCCAGGGCGGGGTCGTCCGCGCCTAAAGCCTCGACGCCCAGCTGCTCGTGCTGCCGGTAGCGGCCCCTCTGAGCACGCTCATAGCGGAAGTGGGCGGCGGCGTAGAACAGCTTGGTAACGCCGCCCTGGGCGTAAAGCGAGTTCTGCACGAAAGCCCGCAGGACGGGGGCAGTGCTTTCGGGGCGGAGGGTGAGCGAGTCGCCCCCTTTGGTGACGAGAGTGTACATCTCCTTCGAGACGATGTCTGTCTCGGATCCGATGGAGCGGGTGAAGAGGTCGGTCGCCTCGAACGCAGGCGTGCGAATCTCGCCATAGCCGTACAGGCCGCAGAGAGCGCGGAACTCGCCCTCCAGGTAGTGACAGCGAACGCTGTCGTCCTCCCAGGCGGGCGCGCCGGGGTACAGATCATGCGTCCCCTTGGGCCGTGGATATTTCAGAGTCATGAATTAAGCGGCCTCGTCTTCATCGAGGGGGAACTCTAAAAACCGGCCCATACGGCGGAACTTCTCATAGCGCTCGGCGACAAGCACGGGCACGGGCAAGTTCCGCAAGGGGCGCAGGTGGTCTAAAATGGCGGCCTTGACGCGGGCGGCGGACTCGGCCCAGTCTCGGT
>JAYTRQ010000618.1:0-3410 GCA_043746125.1 Armatimonadota bacterium
CGCCGGGCCGCGACCCGGCCCTGGACCGCGTCTGGCAGGAGATCGAGACGTTCCTGTTTGACGAAAGTGGGGTCGGCAAGTCCCTGCCCGCCTTGAACGCGCGTCTGCAAGCGCCCCCGTACGGCCTGGCCGACGGCATCCTGCCCGTCCTGCTGTGCGCGGCCCTGCTGTGTCACAAAGACGAAGTGGTCGTGTATGAGGAAGACCGGTTCGTCACGGACCTGGACGCGGCGACGTTCGAGCGCATGATCAAGCGTCCCGCCGACTACCGACTGCAAGGGGTCCGCGTCGAGGGCGAGCGGCGGTCCGTCGTGGAGCGCTTCGCCCGTGGCATTCTGCGCGGCGAGGCCCACACCTTGGTCAACGTCGTCCGGCAGATCTACCGCAGCTTCAACCACCTGCCCGGATATTCCATGAAAACGCGCACCCTGGGCGTCACCGCGCGAGCACTGCGCGACGCGGTCAAGGCGGGCAAGGGGCCGGAGCGGCTGCTGTTCACCGATCTGCCGCGCCTCTTCGGGTGTGAGCCACTGGGCACGGAAGCGATAGACCCGGACAACGTCGCCCGCTTTTTTGCCGGCTGGAACGCCGCGATGGATGAGATCTCGGGCGCGTACGAGGCCCTGGTGAGGCGGGCCGGGGCCGTCCTGTGCGACTCGTTCGGCGTGGCCGAGGCCGACGACCTGCGCCTCCGCGCCGCTGCGGTCCTGCCGTATGCGACCGAGCCGCGCCTGCAATCGTTCCTGGCCCACCTGGGCGAGACGACCCTGCCGCCGCTGGCTTGGTTCGAGTGGGTGTCGTCGTGCGTCATGGGCCGCGCCCCATCCGCGTGGGCGGACGGCGACGTCGAGCGGTTCGCCGCCCAACTGCCGCCCCTCCGGTCCGCCTTCCAGAACCTGGAGTTGATTGCCTTTGAACGGCGTCAGGCCCCCGCCCAGGGGGCCGAGGCGGAGCCGATCCGGGGCCTACGCATGACCGTGACAGACGGCGGCGGGGCCGAAGCCGCCCGCGTGGTGGTCGTTCCCCCCGCCGCCGCCGTTCGGATCGAAGCCATGTCCCGCCGTCTGTTGGAAACGTTCGAGACCCTGCTCGCCGGGGAGCGGCCGGACGTCCGCGTCGCCGTCATCGCGCAGGTCGCCCAGGAGATTCTAAGAGAGACCCATGACCACTAATGATTTAACAGACGCCCGCACCGTTCACGTGCTGGGCATTTCGGGCGGCAAGGACAGCGCGGCTCTGGCCGTCTACATGCGCGACCGCATCCCGGACATGCACTACTACTTCTGCGACACGGGCGAGGAGCTGACCGAGACCTATGAGTATCTGGCAACCCTGGAAACGTTCCTGGGCAAAACCATCACGCGCCTGAACCCGGACCGCCCGTTCAGCCACTACCTGAAAATATACAACAACTACTTGCCCTCGCCCCGGATGCGCTGGTGTACGGCCATGCTCAAGCTGAAGCCGTTTGAAGACTGGCTCGAAACCGAGTTCGCCGGCTGCCGCGTCAAGTCCTACGTCGCCATCCGCGCCGACGAAGACCGGGACGGCTACATCACGCAGAAGCCGCAGATCGAGACGGTGTATCCCTTCAAAGAGGACGGCATTGCTAAAGATGACGTGTTCCGCATCCTGGACGACGCCGGGACCGGCCTGCCCAAATACTACGAGTGGCGGACCCGGTCGGGCTGCTACTTCTGCTTCTTCCAGCGCAAGGCCGAGTGGGCGGGCCTGAAAGAGCGCCACCCGGACCTCTATGAGCAGGCCAAGTCTTACGAAAAGTTCGACGCCGCGACGGGCAAGCAGTACACCTGGTCCCAGAGCGAGAGCCTGATTCAGCTAGAGCAGCCCGAGCGCCTGGCCCAGATCAAAGCGTCCCACGCCAAGACGCTGGCGGCGGAGCAGGCCCGCCACAAGTCCGCCCGCCTGAGCGAGATCTTTGAAGACGCGCTGGACGAGGAAGACGACACCGCCCCGTGCATGATCTGTAATTTGTAGAGACCGGGCGGCTACATCCAAAATGCCAATGTCACACGTTGAGTACAACTTTGGTTATGGTGAGTGTCATAAGTATCGCGTCATCGCGGCTCAAGACATTGCACGGTACGCAGAGGATAAACCCGGCATTTATGCTTGGTATTTCCGATTGCTCGATGGGGCCATTGATCCATCTGCGTCTATGAAGTCCTACGATTCTTTAATCGCGTCCAAGTCTTTGGAGTTCACGGTCAAAGGCAACCTTAAAGAAGAGTTCCAAGGGTCAGCGGTCCGCATTCCATTTACGCGGGGGAATACCCCTGACTACGTTGACGCCGTGCTTTCAGCAACGACGGTGTTTTGCCCTCCGCTTTACATCGGTATCTCCACTGGCATCAAGGGGCGATTGAAAAAACACTATGACACGCTGACCGATTTTCTTCAGCGGACGCCGACGGCGCCTCAAGCCGCGACAGCAGTGCCTGGTAGGGTGGAAGAAGATAGTGACATTGAGTCAAACGTGTTTGGGGAGAGGATGGGAAGCCTCCTTAAAAGGAACGACATCCAGGATGCGGGACAACTATTCGTAAAAGTTCTTTATGTCGACGGCGCAACGAAGCGTGATCTTGAGCGGGCAGAGTTTTTCGTCAACCGGGCATTCGCGCCTCTTTGTGGGATACGCTGAGGAAAAAATGACACTTTCACTAGAAGGACCGGCGGCTGAACCCGTCACAATCAAGATATATGGGCTGTTAGGCACGTTCCACGTTGAGAATAGCGAGTTTTTGGTCAAATACGTGTCTACGTTCGCGAACCCTTTAGCTGCGGCCGGTCAGGGCGGTCATAAAGAGCTTCTGCGCGAACTCAAGCCAATGCGTGAGCGCCTTGAGGCTTCCAAGCTACATAACCTTAGTTCTCTACTACAACGCGATCTGAATGACCAACGTGTGGCACAAGAACTTGTTCCGTATCTGCAAGGGGCCGCAGGCAGCAACAGTATTGGGTTCTTCCCCGCTATCTTGGCGGTACTCGTACCACGAGGCTATCTTTCCGAGACTGACGCTGTGGAACGATATCCCGTACCTGTACAAAGCACTGAGAACGCACGGCGGACCGATTATGGCACCTGCTGGTCTGTGACGCCGTACGTTATCGGGAACCAGACGCTGCCTCTCGGTCTACTTGAAATCGTCAAGGGTGATACTGAGATCATCGTTCTAGATGGACAGCACCGAGCCAGTGCGTTCCGCTATCTTTCCGGGGATTTCGATCCAAGCGCCGACATTTACCAAACGTTCTATGATGACGTGATCCCCCCGCAGCCGCTAGATGCTGATCTCCCGGTGACTCTGATCTGGTTCGAGGGGAAAGACGGCAGGGCCATTGATCCTCAAATGATATCGCGCAAACTCTTTGTAGACGTTAACAATAAC
>JAYTRQ010000619.1:0-3407 GCA_043746125.1 Armatimonadota bacterium
CCCTCAGGGCGCGGTCAGCACACCCTAGTCGCGAACTTAGACCAGGCTTTTCTTGTCATCGCCGCCGCCCGGCCCAAGCCGGACTTCAATCTGTTGGACCGCTTTCTCGTGTTGGCCGAAGCCGCCGATGTCCCACCGCGCATTATCCTCAACAAAGTGGATCAGCTGGACGACATGGATCGGGCGGCAATTGACGCTGACATCGCCGTCTACGAGAAGATCGGCTACCCCGTCTTCCCCATGAGCGCAAAGACGGGGCAGGGGATCGAGGCCGTGCGCGATGCCCTGCGTGGGCGAATCTCCGCCGTGGCGGGACCGTCGGGCGTCGGCAAAAGCAGCCTGCTCAATACGCTCCAACCGGGCTTGAAGCTTCTGACGGGCGATATCAGCAACGCTTCGTTCAGCGGCCGTCACACGACGACGACGGCTGAACTGCTGCCCCTGGACGTCGGCGGCTGGGTAGCCGACACGCCTGGACTGCGTCAGGTGGACTTTTGGGAGGTGGACCTGGCCGACATTCCGTATTGTTATCCAGAGTTCGCATCCTACCTGCCCCATTGCCGCTTTGCCGACTGCCGCCACCATCCTGCCAACGGCTGCGCCGTCTGGGCCGCCGTCGAGGCCGGGGAGATTGATAAGCGCCGCTACGACAGCTACCTCCAGATGACGACCGAAGTGGCCGCGCACAAGCGCAGTTAATCCCCCAACAGGCTGAAGCCGTAGCTCGCGCTCGTCACGTGCCAGACCTTCGTCGGCACGACGAGAAACTTCGTCCCGTCCTCCTTCGTCCATTGCAGCGTGACGTCGTGATCATATAGGACGCGGTTGTCGGATGGGGAAACCACCCGCAGATGACTCGTGGACGTTGCCGTGTCGCCCGTGACGCTGACGACCGGGATGGACTGCGTCACCTGCACCGGCTCCGACCCGCGCAGGTACTTGTTCAGAACGAACCGGAGCTGCACTGGACCCGGCACGTTCGGGTCGCTGTACTTCTCCGACACGACGGACAGAATGCCGCCGACGTCGTGCCGCTCCCCCGCCGCCCGCGCGACTTCCAGCTGTCCCAATATCTGCGTCTGATCCGGTGGGGGCGGTTGGAATAGGATGACACAGAATGCGATAACGAGGGCCAGCAGCAGGGCCAGTCCGAGCAGGGCTTTGGATGAGTCTTTCATAGCCGTGCGTCCTTTCGCGACTCCAGGCGCCACCGGAAGTTGAGCGGCCCGATCCCGTACGTCAGCGAGACCGGCGGCACGTGGTAGACGCTGATGCGCGGCAGCCGTAGGGCCGGATCGTCCGCCCGGACCCGCCCGAAGTCGGTTGTCACCGCCTGCGCGTACCCCGCCTCGCCCGCGATGTCTGCCACTGCCTCGTTGACACTCCCATACGGATAGCAGAGTGTCGCGATGGGCGCTTGAAGCCTCTGCTCCAGCGTGTCCTTGCTTTCCACCAGTTCGCGGCGAGCGTCGTCCAGTCGGATCTCCGCCAGCTTTAGGTGCGTCCGCGTGTGCGCCTGGAAGTCCACCCCGCCGTCCGCCCGCATCTGCGCGATCTCGTCCCACGTCAGCAGCGGCGTCGGCTCATAGCCTTCCGGGGCCACCCAGTCGTTCGTCTCCCCAACCCGCTCCGAGACGAGAAACACCGTGTACGGAAAGTCCAGTTCTTTGAGCAGTGGATGCACGTTCGCCAGTAGATTCTGATACCCGTCGTCAAATGTTAGCAGGACCGGCCTAGGTGGCAACGGTGTTGTCCCCGCCCGCGCTGATGCCAGGGTCCCAAACGAGATGGGCGTGTACCCGGCTCGTTTCAGCATCCGCATCTGCCCGGCGAACTCGCCCGCCAGCACGTAGAAGTGTTTGTACTTGGGGGGCCGGGGTTTGTCCTCCACGGCATGATACATCAAGATCGGCACGGGCGTCCAGGGCGTCTGCATGGGGAGAGTCTACCCGAAAGCCGGGCGTGTGCGCTCGTCCGCGTCAACTGGGGTTGCGTCCACGCGCGAAGATTAGCGATGACGTGGGCGGTTCATTTCGCGGCCGGTCATTTTGAACTTTGGGGAGTCTACCCTACCTGTTCGCCTAGAGTGTGTCCGGGACGCACGCTGGGTGAAGAGAAGGAGGGCAGGGGCAGGGGCAAGTCCATCCCCTACGCTGGGCCGCTCCCCAATTCGGGGAGCGGCTGACTGCTGTTGTGGCCACGCCGCGTCAGCCCTTCCAGGGTGACGTACAGCACAGGGGCGACGATCAGGGTGAACAACGTTGAGACCGACAGGCCGCCGATGACCGCGATGGCGAGGGGCTTCTGCATGGCCGCGCCCGCGCCTAACCCCAGAGCCAGCGGGAACAGGGCCAGGATCGCACCCAGCGTTGTCATCAGGATGGGGCGCAGGCGGGTCCGACCGGCTTCGAGAATGACGTCGGTGAGGGGGCGGTCGGGCGATTGGCGGCGCAGGGTGTTGACAAAGTAGAACAAGACGATGCCGTTCTCGGTCACGATTCCGACGATCATGATCGCCCCGGTAAACGACGAGATGTTGAGTTGCGTCTTGGTCAGGAACAGGCCGAGCAGGACGCCCGACAGCGACAGCAGGGCGGCGATGAACAGGGCGAAGGACTGGCGGAAGGAGTGAAGCTGGACCACCAGGAGAGTGAACACGAACAGCACGGCCAGGGCCAGCACAAGGGCAAGCTGGCCGAATGACTCCTGTTGGCTGGCGTACAGCCCGCCGTACTCGAGGGTGTAGCCGGGCGGCAGCTTCACCTGGTGCTTGACCTGGCCCTGGATGTCGTGGATGGCGCTGCCCAGGTCTCGGCCCTTCAAGCCGGCCGTGACCAAGATAACCTGGCGCTGGTTCTCGCGCCGGATCTGCGGCGTGCCGGGGCGCACGGCGATATCGGCGACGGCGCTCAAAGGGACGACGCCGTTCGTGACGGGGGAGGCGATGGGGATGTCCGGCAGGGAGTTCGTAGACGCCGCGCCTCCGATCAGACGGACCCGGATCGGAACGGCCTCTTCACCCTCTTGCACGGAGGTCGGCGACGCGCCAAGCAACGCGGCCGTGGAGGCAGCCGAGACATCCTGGGCGGTCAGGCCGTAGCGCTGGGCGCGTTCCGTGTTGACGGTGACGACGGTCTCCGGCCCACTGCCAACGATGCCGTTGTTGTCGTCCACGACGCCCGGCACGTGGGTGATCACGTCGTCTACTTTGTTGGCAAGGTTCGTCAATGTCTGTGTGTCGTCGCCGAATATTTTGATCTCGACGGGCCGGGGGGAGCCGGCGATGTCGCCGACGTTGTCCTGTAATATCTGGCCGAAGTCCACTTTTGCGGCCGGCACCTGGGCCGTGATCTGGGCGCGGACGTCGTCCATCACTTCGTTGATGTCGCGCGAGCGGTCGTTCTTGA
>JAYTRQ010000620.1:0-3405 GCA_043746125.1 Armatimonadota bacterium
TGGACCCACGCGCGGAGCGGTTCCGCGACAAGCATATGCTGTCCCCCAACTCCCGCATCGCGGTGGGCGTCACGCGCGGCAACACGCTTTTCTTCGTGATGACACACCAGCCGATCTACTTGGGCCGCCTGGCCCGCGTCATGCAGTCGCTTGGCGCGTCCGAGGCCATGAACCTGGACGCCGGCACCAGCACGGGCTTTTACTACAACGGCGCGACCCTCGCCCAGCCCGGCCGCCAACTCACCAATATGATTGTCGTCTACGGCCATAAAGACCGCTACGAACGCGCCCTGCACCAGCTCATCCCGTCCGCATATCGCCGCACGGCCACCCGCTACCGCCGCCAATTGTCGTCGGCCGCCCCGCTGGCCCGCCAGTGACGCCCCCCCGCGCCTGGGCTGACATAGACGGGGAGGCGCTGGCCCACAACGTTGCCCTCCTGCGCCGGTCGTTCGGCCCCGCCCGGATCATGGCCGTGGTCAAGGCCGACGCCTACGGGCACGGGATGTTCCTCGTCGCCCCGCTCTGCGCCGATTTGGGTCTGCGAGACTTCGGCGTCGCCACGCCGTCCGAAGGCGCGGCCCTGCGCGATTTGCTCCCGGCCGACGCCGCGATCTACCTGCTCGGCCCGGCCTTCCCCGACGAGGTGCAGGCCATCGCAGAGCATCGCCTGATCCCGCTCCTGAGCAGCCTGGACACCGCCCGCGCCCTGTCCGAGGCCGCGTCGGCCCAGGGCCTCGTCGCCGACGTCCATTTAGACGTTGACACGGGCATCGGCCGGGCGGGTGTCTTGCCCGACGCCGTCCCCGCTTTCCTCCATGCCCTCGACAGCCTGCCGAACCTGCGCCTGACCGGCCTCGCCACCCACTTTGCCAATGCCGACGAGGATCCCGCCGACGCCTGCGGCCAGCACCTCCTGTTCTACCAGGCTCTCTCCGTCTTGGGGGACCGCGCTCACGGCCTGCTCATCCATGCCTCCAACTCACCCGGCGCACTCAATCTCCCATTGGAGGCACGTCATGGCCTGGTTCGTCCGGGTCTGCTCTTGTACGGCATTGAGCCGATGCCTGGCGACTTCACTCCGCCCCAATCTGCCTACCATCCCGCCCTGTCTCTTTATGCCCGTGTGACCCTCTGCCGCGCCCTGCCGGGCGGCGCGACGATCTCCTACGGCCGCACCTACACCGTCCCATCAGGGGGCGGCGTCTACGCCACGCTCGGCATCGGCTATGGCGACGGCTACCCCCGCCACCTCTCTAACCAGGGCCATGTCCTGCTCCACGGCCGACGCGCTCCGATCTGCGGCCGGGTCTGCATGGACCAGATCGTCGTGGACGTCAGCCATATCCCACATGTTCAAGCGGGCGATGTCGCCACTTTGATCGGCACCGACGGCGGCGAGACGCTGACCGCTGGGGGCCTTGCCGCCCAGATTGGCACGACGCCCCACGAAATCACGACCGGCCTTACCGCCCGTGTCCCGCGTATTCTGACGCACGGAGAAGCAGGTTGCGACGTCCATTGAACCGCCCGTGCGACTCCAGACCGTCCCCGTAGACGGCTGTCCCGTGCAGTGTCACGTCCTGAACGCCTCACCCAACCCGGCCGCCCTCCTTGAGCCTACTCCTGCTATTCCCGCGCGGCCTGGGCTGCTCCGCAGAGGCCTGAAAGAGGGCTTTGCCATGCCTCGCACGAGGGGGCGTCGCGCACCCCGTCTTCGTGCCGGACATGCCAGGCTTTGGCTGCTCGCCCGGCCCCGCCGATGTTCTGGGAATGGAAGACCTCGCCGACTGGGCTACCCGGCTTTTAGACGCCCTCGGCGTCGTCAAAGTCCATATGGTGGGAAACTTGATGGGCTGTCAGATGGCGCTGGCGCTCGTCCGGCGTCATCCTGAGCGGGTGGGGGGAATCGTGCCGGTCGGCTCGACCGTAGGGGAGGATTACGTCCCCGCCTGGCGCTACGTCGCCAACCTCTTAGTGGATGGGGCACGCGAGCCGTTGGTTTACAACGCATTGCTCCTGAGAATGTACGCCCAACAGGGCATCCCCCGCTACTTGGCGACCACGCAAAAGATGCTGGAAGACAAGCCTCTCATGCCCTGAACTTCAGCCGCGCCCCTAAGTTCGTCGCGATCTCGCTGGAGCTCTGGGGGCGGAAGGCCCTCCCGCACCAAGTCTGGGGGCCGAAGCAGAACAGAACCCGTAGGGGCGCGGCTCGCCGCGCCCTTCCCGACTGCCGCGCCCTCTCCCCGTCCTAATCCGGTTCCCCCAGAATTGGGGGCTAGGGGGCATTCTTCTTCACCCGCGGGTCCACCACCGGCACACTCCCCTCCCGCAGCCAGTAGAAGGTGCCTGCCTGGAGCGGCCCGAACCTCTGCGTTTCGCCCCCCGGCCACCGAACCTCCCCGCCCAGCACGCCCGCCTCGTCCCCCAGGCCGAACGTCACACGCGTGTCGCTGTGCGACACGTAACTCGTGCTGCCGTGCACCCACTGCGTCCGCTTCCCCGTCTTCGTCAAGACCGTCACCTTCGCCCCCAGTGCATCCCGGTTGGCCTTGACGCCCTCCAATCGCAGCGTCAGCCAGTGGTTTTGGTTGCCGCCATCGTTGCGGTACAGTTGCAGCGGGCCGGTCTGTGACACCATGACCACGTCCCAGTCGCCGTCGTTGTCGAAGTCGCCTACGGCCAGGCCGCGCGTGACGCGCGGCAGGGCCAGATCGCCCAGCGACCGGCTGTCTTCGGTGAACGTCCCATTGCCCTGGTTGTGGAACAACTGCTGGCTCTGGGCGTAGGACGACCCGGCTGTGCTCTCATCCATGTGGTCCAGCACGTGCCCGTTGCCGAAGATCAGATCCACGTATCCATCTAAATCGTAGTCGAAGGCCTCCATGCCAAAGGCTAGATACTGGAGGTTGGTGCTGGCAATCGTGGACTTGTAAGACGTGGACTCGAAGACGCCCCCGCCCAGGTTGTGGAAGATCGCCTTGGACTGGCCGGAAAAATTGACCACGAACAGGTCCTCGCGCCCGTCGTGGTCGTAATCGCCCGCACCGACCCCCATGCCGGACGCGGCCCGGCCCTGATCGTCCAGGGCGACCCCGGACAAGACACCCTTGTTCGTAAACGTCCCGTTCCGATTGTTGTGCAGCAGAAAGTTCGGCATGGTGTCGTTGGTGACGAACAGGTCTTGCCAGCCGTCGTCGTCGTAGTCCAGCCAGATCGCGCTCATGCTTTTGCCTTGCAGCCCGTCTATCCCAGCCTTGTGCGTGACGTCCGAGAAAGTGCCGTCGCCGTTGTTGTGGAACAGGCGCGAAAAACTCGGCTCGTATACCTGCGGTTTGTCGTAGTCCATCTTGCCGTCCGCCCCTGCGTACGGCTTGTCCAGCGCGGCCGTCCAGCGGGCGT
>JAYTRQ010000621.1:0-3402 GCA_043746125.1 Armatimonadota bacterium
GTGGCGCTCAGGCGGATCACCTGGACGCCGCCTACGATACGGGGGACGAGGGCGAGCCGGCGTGCGCCGACCCGAATGACGATGATCGGGGCCTGATTCGGGTTAAAGATGTTGGCGATGGGCGTGCCCGCCGCGAAGGGCAGAACGGTCGCAGGCGTCTGTGCGTGCGCTGTGCGCGTCAGCCCCGCCAGACAGGCGGCGGCCAGCGCCAGGGCGCGGCGAGAGAGTTGGGACATGGTTGGGTCTTCCTGAGTGCGGGATAGAAAAAGATCAAGCCGGATTCAGGAGGGATGGGGGGGCGCGGGGCGAACCAAGCCGCGCGACGCGACGGAGGGGAGATTCTGGAACAAGACGTGAACACGCATGCAGTACAAACAGGGGCGCGTCAACACGCAGGACTGAGAGCGTCCGACCTTGCAGGCCCTGGGTCCATTCACAAGCCGCGCAGGTGTCCACCAACGCGGCAGCCGCGGCCTGGTGCAGGCCGCTTGGCCCATGCAAATCGGTGCGGCCGGATGCGGCGGCTTCAGTGTGATGCAGGACGCCGCCGCTCCCCATCCAGAAGCAGGCCAGAAGGAGAAACCAGGCCATCGCGCGGCGCGACTTAGAATGTGGGAGGCTGTACCGTGTCATGGTCTTTAAGGATAGCTTCTGCGCATTGTACCATCGTTAGAACGCAAACTGGGCCGTAGAAAGTTCCAGACGTGCAGGAAAACGGGCAGTCCCCGCCGAAAGGCCCCACACACACCTGAGGAGGTCATCCCCCAATGAAGATCGGAATATTTACGGCACTCTTCCACGACAAGCCCTTGGAAGAGGCGCTGGACATCATCGCCGAGGCCGGCATCCAGGCCGTTGAGCTGGGCGCGGGAGCCTACCCCGGCACTCGCCATCTGGACGACGCCGGTGGCATCGAGAAGCTTATCAAAGACGAAGGCGCACGCAAAAACCTTCGGAAGATGATTGAGTCGCGCGGTCTGATCCTGGACTCTCTGTCCGTCCACGGTAACGCCCTCCACCCGGACCGGGCGATTGCCGACAACCATCATCAGGCCTTCGTCAACGCCGTCCTGCTGGCCGAAAAGCTGGAACTGACGGTTGTGAATGGCTTCTCCGGCTGCCCCGGCGATGGCCCGCGCTCTAAAAACCCGAACTGGGTGACCTGCGCTTGGCCGGATGAGTTCCGCGACATCTTAGATTACCAGTGGAAAAAAGTCGCCATTCCCTACTGGAAGAAGCAGAACAGGTTCCTGAAGGAGCACAACGTCAAATTCGCTATTGAGGCTCACCCCGGATTTCTCGTCTACAACCCCGACACGATCCTGAGACTGCGCGACGCGGCGGGGACAAACATCGGTGCGAACTTCGACCCGTCCCACTTCTGGTGGCAGGGCATTGATCCCATCGCGGCCGTCCGGGAACTAGGCAAGCATGGGGCCGTCTTCCACGTCCACGCCAAAGACACCCGCATTGATCCGTACAACGCCAGTATCAACGGCACGCTTGATACCAAGTCCTACAGCGACGTCCTGAACCGGGCGTGGACCTTCCGGGCCGTCGGCTACGGCCATTCGCTGACTTGGTGGCGCGACTTCGTCTCCAATCTCCGCATGATCGGCTACGACGACGTGCTTTCCATCGAACACGAGGATAGCCTGATGTCCACCCGCGAAGGTCTGTACAAAGCGATGGAGACCCTCAAGGCGTCGGTCATCGTCGAGCAGCCCGGCGCGATGTTCTGGGCGAAGGACTGAGGACTACCTCATGAGCGACCTGCTGCGCGAACTCATCGGCCGCCAGATCAATGTTTACTCTGTCCAGGGTCAATCCGAAATCAGGGACAGCGGTGAACTCGTCTCCTACGACGATACCTGGCTGTGCCTTCGGAAAGATGGGGAGTTGCTCTACTTCAGCATCCACAGAGTCCGCCTGGTCAAGCCGCTCTGACAGAGAAGTGCCCCGCCGAATTGTCGGTGGGGCGCTTTTCGTCCAGTGAGTGTGGGACGGGCTCGCCCCCCGGCCCCCAATTCTGGGGGCGTCGGAGAAGACTTCGTAGGGCGCTGCTTGCCTCACCTACCTCTGCCGCGCCTGCCTTCTAATCCGAACTCCCCCAGAATTTGGGTCGGGGGGCGAGCCTACTCTTTTCTCTCCCTACCCGTGTGGATCGCCCGGCAGCGCCTGATACTGCCCAAAGCACTCCTGGTCCTGAGCAGGCTGAAGGGTCGCCGCGTAATGCTCCCACTTCACATGGCCGTCCGCGAACAGATAGTTCGCCCCGTCCCGGTGCCGACTGGCGGCGGGGCCGAACTGGCTGTCAATCGCCCCATTCCCACTGATACAACTGGGCGGAGGCGTAGCGCCGTTGATCGCCCCCGCGTAACCCGGTGCGTCATACACCTCACCGAGCCACGGATGAATGTGAACGTCGCAGAACCTGGCGTTGCGCTCTACCACGTAGATCGTGTTCGCGGGCGTGCCTACCTGCGCGTCGGACAGCCCAAACAAGAAGTAGGCGTTGAGCAGATAAGACGTGATGCCCGGTGCGGGCGTGGACGCGAGCGTATCGCAGGTGTTCGGAGCGGTTCCGATGGTCTTGCCGTGTGGGTCGGTGTCGTCCGGGCAGACGAACAACTGCTGGGACAGGCTTGCGCTGCCGTTAGCGTTTCCGGCCGCGACGTAGGGCATGATCTTCTCGAACGGCGAACCGTAATCGTTTCCCTCGTTCTTACCGTCGTAATCCCCCTCCGGCGCGTTGCCAACGGCTGGATTGGCGCAGGTGGGATGCTCTTGCGGGAACTTCTCATCGCTGTCTTGCAGGTACTCGGTCAGGGCCAGCCCGATCTGTTTGAGGTTGGACTGACAGGCCGCCCTGCGAGCGTTCTCCCGCACGGCCTGGAAGACGGGAAACAGAATCGCAGCCAGCACCGAGATGATGGCGATAACGACGAGCAGTTCGATCAGCGTAAAGGCACGATCAAACGTGCCGTCGCGTGGTGTGCGTGACATGGTTTCTCCTTTGTGAATGGTCGGGGCCGCGAAAGGCGGCGTTTAAGAATGTATTTCAAAACGCGAGGGTCGGGTCTAGCTCGTGCCAGCGTCGGAACCAGAGCAGGGCGCAGGCCAGCTTGACCGTCGCCAGGTACCGCTCGGCCAGCTTGTCGTAGCGCACCAGGATCGCCCGGCACCGCGATAGCTAGGCGAACGTGCGCTCCACCACCCACCGCCGGGCCGGGTGCGTCTTCTGGCCTTGCTCATCCCGCTTCTCTTCGCCGATGCGCCGGATGTGAGGCACGTACCCTGCCTCCCTCACGATGGCCTCGGCGGGCGCGTTGTCATAGCCTTTGTCCAAGCACAGGTGCTGCGGGGCGGCCTCGGTCGGCGCGGGACGCTCCACGACGATCG
>JAYTRQ010000622.1:0-3401 GCA_043746125.1 Armatimonadota bacterium
GGCCCCGGCAGGAGTCACCAACGCGACCTATAACGTCTATCGCGGTACGGCGGCAGGCGGCGAGTCCGCCACGCCGGTCGCGACCGGACTCTCTGCGACCGCTTACACCGACTCGTCCCTGACCGACGGCACGGCGTACTTTTACATGGTCAAGACACTCGCGAATGGCGGCATCAGCGTTGCGTCCAACGAGGCCTCCGCCACTCCCGTATTGGCGCCCCCCACGGCCCTGACCGCAGTCGGCAGCGAGAAGGCAGTCACCCTGAATTGGTCGGCCCCGGCAGGAGTCACCGGCGCGACCTATAGCGTTTATCGCGGCACGGTGGCGGGCGGCGAGTCCGCCACGCCAGTTGCGATGGGCCTGACCACGACCACCTACCCCGACGCAGGACTGACCGACGGTACGACCTACTTCTACATGGTCAAGACACTCGCGAACGGGGACGTCAGCGCCGCGTCTAACGAGGCCTCCGCCACGGCCGATCCGACCCCGCCCACGGCCCTAACCGCCACGACGGCCAAGAACGTGGTCACCCTGACCTGGATGGCAACCGTCACCGGGACCGGCGTCACCTATAACGTCTACCGTGGGACTGCATCTGGCGGCGAGTCCGCCACGCCCATCGCCAAGGGCGTCAAGGCTTCCCCCTACACCGATCTCCACCCTGTCTATGGCGTGGCCAACTACTACGTCGTCCGCACTGTCGTCGGCACGGCCGTCAGCGGCCCCTCGAATGAGGCGTTGGTGACGCCCGTTCTAGTCGCGCCCACTGCGCCGGTCCTGAAAGTCACGGCGGGGAATGCCACGGTGTCTCTCATCTGGACCGCGCCCGCTGGGGCCGCCACTTACTCCGTCTACCGGGCCACCGGCGGGGCAGTTGCGGCTCTCATCGTGTCCGGCCTTAAGTCCATCTACTACCACGACAACGCGGTCGCCAACGGCACGACGTACGCCTACTACGTCATCGCCGTCAACACTGTCGGGAGCAGCCCCAACTCCAATACGGTCACGGCCACACCCGCTCCCGCTCCGGCCGCGCCCACGGCGCTGACCGCTACGGCAGGCTCCAAAAAGGTCACGCTGGCCTGGACCGCGCCCACCGGGCCGGTCGCTTCCTACAGCGTCTTCCGGGGTCTGACGGCCGGCGGCGAGAGCGCCATCGCGCTGAAGACAGGCCTGACGACCACCACCTACGCCGACACCAAGGCCACCGTGGGCACGACCTACTTCTACGTGGTCAAGGCCATCAACGGCGCGGGCGCAAGCCCGGCCTCCAATGAGGCCTCAGCCGCTGCTACCCTATAACGATCTGGGTGACAAACGAGAAAGCCTGCCGCAGATGCGGCAGGCTTTCTTTGTTGGTTGCCTAGGCTTCCAGGCGCCGCAGCAGGGGGACCGCGTACGGTTGCAGCGTGAGGTTGACCTCATACTCCGCCTCGGTCAGCTCGTCCCGGAACCGGCCCGCCAGGTGTACGTTCTGGGAGCCACCGTCGTGGTTGAGCAAGAAGAACAGCCGCATCTCGCCGTCCCAGACCGGCACGACCTCGACGTCTGCCTCGGCGTCTTCGGGCCGCAGAGCCGAGTCGGGCGGCAGGAGGCCCGCCAGAAGCCCCCGGTAGAACCGGCGGTCCAGTTGTGAGGCTGGGTGCCCCAGGCTATGATCCGGCCTACGACGACTGGGAGGACAACGGGAAGAACAGAGACTGATGCTGCGCCCCACCGCTGACGTTCCTCACGCAGTGGCAGTGACCGAGAAATTACCTCGCGCCAGACAAAAAAAGCTCCAGCCTCCTATCAAGGGTGTGGGGAGAGTATTTGGGAGGAGAGGCAGGATTGTTGGCTACTCGGTTTTGGGCACTGCCATCCCCAGGACGCGGGAGATGCCGGGCTGGGTCATCGTCACGCCATACCAGACCGGCACGGCCTCCATCGTGGTCGGATTATGGGTGAGAGACGGAAGAGTCAGTAGTTCCAAGCGTTGAGGACAACGAACTGTCCCACGAAGTCCCAGCCGGAGGAGGCAAGATTAGCGAGGGCGGTGACGATCTGGGAGAAGGTCAGGTTCTTACGAAGTTCGCCGCTCTGATAGACGGCGACAATGCCGGAGTGTGTCTCAGCGACCTCGTGCAGTTCCAGAAAGTCGCGGCAGTTTAGGGTCAGCACGACACGCCGGTCACGGACGGCATGGGCTAAGACGGCACTGTCGGTCTGCCCTCGCAAGCCTGCCTCATTCACGGTTACGACGTCATGGCCCTCCGTCCGCAGCATCAAGACTAGGCGGGCATCCTGAGTGTCCTCGTCAATGAGCAGGCGGAGGTTCAATCTCTAATCCCCGTGCCAGCAGCCAGAGTTTCTCCTGGTTGCACTCGTCTTCGAGCAGGGAGCGGTTTTCCTCGCAGTACCGAATGCACTCGTGGACGGCTTCGGGAGGCAAGGCACGGCTCTGTGCGATCTCTTCCACCGTCAATGCGTTGGCAGTCAGGTCAGACCAGACAGAGAAAGCACGCAGGGATCTGCCCTTCACATACAACTGCCGACGCCAGGGGTGAGGGCGCTCCTCCAGATATCGCCACGCCGCAGAGAGCGCGGCAGACGATTCCGGCAGAGAGAGTGTTTCGGTTGCCATGCTGCCATTGTACCGCAATTCGCTAGCCGGTCGGTGGCACCGCCATCCCCAGGACGCGGGAGATGCCGGGCTGGGTCATTGTCACGCCATACCAGACCGGTGCGGCCTCCATCGTGGTCGGATTATGGGTGATGACAATCATCTGGGAGCGCTGCCCGAAGTCGCGCAGGAGGTCGGCGAATCGCTCCACGTTCGCGCCGTCTAAGGGGGCGTCTACCTCGTCCAGAACGCAGAAGGGGCTGGGCTTGACGGTCAGGAAGGCGAACAGGAGGGCAGCGGCCGTTAGCGCCCGCTCACCGCCGGACAGCAGGGCGAGGGGCTGACGCTTCTTTCCGGGCGGCTGGACGAGAATGTCTACGCCGGTCTCTAAAACGTCGTGCGGACTAGTTAACACCAACTCGGTCGTGCCGCCGCCGAACAAGCGGGTGAACAGCGTGTCGAAGGCCGCGCCGACGGCGTGGAAGGTTTCGAGAAAGACGCCACGCGTGCCCTCATCTATCTCCTGGATGGCGGCCAGCAGCTTGGCACGGGCTTCCTCCAGGTCGGCGGCCTGGGTCAAGAGGAACTCGTGGCGGGCGCTGACTTCAGCGTATTCTTCAATGGCGGCGGGGTTCACCTCGCCCACGGCCCGAAGCTCACGGCGCAGTCGGACGACCTCCTGGGGCGTGCTCTGGTCCACTTCGGGGTCGTCTTCCAGGGCTAACGCCGCTTCTAGGGAGATCTCATACTCCTCCCACAGCCGGGCGGCAAGGGTATCGCGCTGGACGCCCAGAC
>JAYTRQ010000623.1:0-3392 GCA_043746125.1 Armatimonadota bacterium
AAGAGGGAAGGGCTTCGGAAAGCAATCGGAAGCGGCAGCGTCTGGGCAAGCCACCCGGCCTTCCGACGGGCCGCCCCGGCCTCCGCCCTCCCTCCTCTCCAAAGCCCTTCCCTCCGAGGGAAGGGACAGACCCGGAACGAACGTGAACGGGACAGGGATAGGATCCGAACACGACAGGGATAGGATCCAAACGGAATAGGAACCTCGCCCCAATTCTGGGGGTGGGGGCCTCCCCCGCCCCCCCGTAATTGTGCCCGGAGGGCCAAACGGGGTATAACGGCCGTAAGAGGAGACATGGTATGCCAAGATTGTCTTTCACGCCCCCGCGCCTGGCTGGCGGGAAGATGGCCGGGCTGGGCGGCGGTGCGTGGCAGGTTTGGAGCCTGTTCAAGTCGCTCAACGTTAGCAATATCGTGGAAGAGGCCGAGCGGCCGTTTCATCTCGCACTGATTGGGACTGAAGACGAGGCCGCCCTCTTGGCTGCCCGGCTCGCTTTGGAGTCGCCTGCCCCACGCGACCTCGGCCCGCAAGGGCCGGCCGACATCCGCGCTTACGTCGGGACCTACACAGACGAAGCCAGTGCCCCGCCGGGCAGCCTGTTGCTCCACGCCGACCCGCTGACGGCGGAGGAGTCCCGGCTGGCGGAGGCGCTGGCCCGGATCGTCGCGGACCACCCGGATCTGCGGCTGGCCTTGGCCCGGCATGTGCCCGCCTTCCGGCCCGCTGCCGTCGCACGCATGATCAGCGAGTCGTCCCAGCACAACGCCAAGATCGCCCTGCTGTCCGCCCTGCCCGGCGTCATCCCGTTCACGGACTTTCTCATGCCTGTGACGGCCCTCGGCGACATGATTCTGCTGACCAAGAACCAGGCCCTGCTGCTGCTGACCATCGCAGCGGCTTACGGGCGGGAGATTGATCTGCGGGCGCGGACCCGCGAGCTTCTGCCGGTCGTCGGCAGCGCCTTCGGCTGGCGGGCCGCCGCCCGCGAGCTAATTGGACTGGTGCCGGGTGGCGTCGGCCTGCTAATTAAAGGCTCCATCGCCTATGCCGGCACATACACCGTAGGCAAGGCGGCCATGATCTACTACAGCACGGGGCAGACGCTGACCGGGGCGCGCCTGAAGCAACTCTATCGCGACGCCTTCCGGGACGCCACTGCCCGTGTGAGGCCGCTCCTGCGCCGGGGCGGGCGGGGCGAATCGGTTGACACTGCCATTGACAAACCTGCGGACGTACGGGTATAATGCGGCGCAAACTTTGGCAACAATTGTCCGTGAACGAAGCGTATAGACAAGCATTGGCCGTTCTGCCGCCCTCGGCCTGGACGGGCGATGCTTCTGTGCTCTTACGAAGTCGTAACAAAATTCCGCCGTGCAAGGAGACCGAGAGACTTGGGCGACATTGAAGAGATCGTGCTGACGCCTGCGGGCTACAAAGACTTGGTCGATGAGTTAGAGGTGCTTCGGACTACGGAGCGGCGCGAGGTGGCCGAGCGTATCCGGGATGCCATCACCTACGGTGAACTGACCGAGAACTCGGAATACGAGGACGCCAAGAACGCGCAGGCGTTCTTGGAAGGTCGCATCGAAGACCTGAAACACATCATGCAGCTTGCCCGGCCTCTGGACGTGGAGGAGATCCCCACCGACTATGTCGGGATCGGCTCCATCGTCAAAGTCCACGACGACTACGAGGACTGGGAGTTTACCCTGGTGTCCCCCGTGGAGGCTAACCCGAGCCTTGAAAAGATCAGCGATGAGTCCCCCGTGGGCGAGGCCCTGATCGGCAAGAAGGTGGGCGACGCCGTCACGGTGACGACGCCGGCCGGCAAGACCCGCTACGAGATCATCGGCATTCGGAAGTGAGCGATTCATTGCACCCTTTTGAGGAGGCGTTAAACGTCCCCGCCGAGGACATTGAGTTCAGTTTGGAGGGTCTTGAACCCCTAGGCTGGGCTGACCGTGTTTAGCCCGCCGCAAGCACCCCTGCTTCAGCGGGGCGTAAGGCGGGCTTCCCGTAGGCCCTCGGAACAGAGCCTTTAGGCCGAACGAAGTGAGTTTGCGCTTCGTGAAGCAGAGACTTTCGGGTATAATCAAAGTGTTCGTGAGTTGTGCCTCGGCAGTTAAAATGTGAACGAAGGATTCTGCGGCGTTTGCACCTGTTTTTGCCTCGGCTGAGAACGGGCCAGGAACGCTGAAACGAAAGAAGATACTGTACGAGTCGGGCAATCAAGCAACTCAAAACGGACACAAGTTTCGCAGGTTCGCCCTGCGGAATTGGCTGGGACACAGCCATTGGGCGATAACGTAAGCCAGTAGGTTATGCGTAGCCCAAGAAGCCGCTTTGCTGAAACACGATTGCTCCTTCTGTCTTGCCTGCCTTCGGGATAGAGCAAACCCCAAGAAGCCGTCGGGCTTTAGCCCGTGCGGAGTGTCACTTCTGGCTAAACCCCAGACGTCTGCGCGGCAGTGACTTCTTGATGCGCTGGTCGCAGGGACAGTGGAGCGAAGAGCGTTTGGTAGAGGCGGTGAACGCCACCGGACGCTTCTTCGCTCTTCCTTATGGCCCTAGCGGCGTCGCGCCTGACGATGACGTCCGCGCTTTCGAGTTGTACTTTGAGCGGCTGGAGGCGGCGGGTCTGGGGAAGCTTAAGCGCCCCGATCTGCTGATCTTCCGTCAGCAAGACATCCCGATCATACAGGAAGTGGTCGCCCAGTTGGGCGGCGCCCCGGAACTGCCGTTCACGCCGGAGGATGATTCCCGGATGAAGCGGCTTCTTTCTAGCGCGCTGATCGCCGTGGAATGTGAGAACAGCCTTTGGATCGCACGGCAGATGCCTAGCTATGGGACGCCGCTTACCAATCAGAAGCGTCTCGGCGCTCAGCTGGGCCTCAAAAAGAGCGCCGTAGCCCCGACAGTTATCATCAAAGACGAAGACCTGGCCTTCCTGCGGAATTGGCAGGCCAAACACGGCGTCCCCCTGCATGTCTGGCACGCCTTCTACGACCTGTCGTTTGGGCTTGCCTTTGATCGTGCAGAGGAACTCGTTGCTGAGGGCAAGATCGAGCCGACCATTCAAACGTTTCAAGCGCCCGGCGGCGCGACAACAAAAAAGGCGATCTACAAGTTCTACTACCACTACGCCTATCCGCTCAGAGAAATGCGGGAGCCGCCTGAACTGGCTGCCGCTCAAGTCGTGGACAAGAACGGGCACATCCTACCCTACGTGCGCTTCCAGGGCGGCCGGATGGTGCTGGCTCAGGAAGCGGAACACGTTTTGATGATGGCCCGCAACAAAGAGGAACGATAGTGGCCGCAGCGGCATCTGTAAAGCCCCTTCCATCCGCTGGGCCTGCTCGGCAAATCCTTCAGGAGAAGGGGCAATTCTGGAC
>JAYTRQ010000624.1:0-3387 GCA_043746125.1 Armatimonadota bacterium
TCCGCCTTCGGGACTCTCTGGGTGGGCGAGGGGCTGGGCATCGAGTGGCCGGGTAGGGTCTGGACGCCGGTGCTGCTGTCGCTGGGTTACTTCGCGGTGGCGGGCCTGGGCGTGGCCTTGGCCCGTGGCATCCGGCAGGAGGCGGTGGCATGAACGTCTTGAAGGCCGTGGCGGCGGAGATGATCGGCCTGTTTGTGGACGACTGGCTATTCGCTCTGCTGGTGCTGGCCTGGGTGGGGTGTTTCGCCCTGGTGGCCGGGCACGGGCATGGGAGGATCACAGGGCCGATGCTGTTCGGCGGGCTGGCAGCGCTGGTGCTGGGGTTCGTCGCGCGGAAGGCACGGGGATGAGGCGGGGGTGGCAGACACTGCTGACCGCCCTTGCGTGTGCGCTCTTAGCCATCCCGTCATTTGCCGCTCACCGGCGGGCAAGCACGGCCCGGTGCGGAATGCCGCCAGATCCGTAGACTGCGCGGCGCTCACGGAAATGCTCTCGGAGCCGCGCGGGCTGAGCCTGCCGGCGGGCCGCCCTGTCGTCAACCCATTCCTGGGGGGAGACTTAGAGCACAGCTGCTCCGACAGTTCAACGGACAGTGCGCGGATGATGCGCCTGGCGTACTACGTCGGCGCTTCTCCTGTCTTGTTCCCCACGTTTTAGACCCTCCTGCCCCCCGTGACTTCTGTGACGATGGCAGGCGGCGGCGCCGGGCCACGATTGGGCCTCTCCGATGCAGCGGAGTGGCAGACCTGGTCTTTTGGGGCGCGTCTGATGACTGACAGCGTGTTCTGGCACAACGGGATTATGCTGGATCAGGGCCTTCCCGTGCTTCAGGGGATGCCCGGCGCGATCAGCGTGGATATTGTCCCCGTTACGGGCTTGCCACTCAATGTGCGCTTTGGCAGCATCACTTGCACGGTCACTCTGTCCGGACCTGCCCTCAGCCGCCCGAGGCCAAACGATCCCACTGGAAAGCGTGAGAGCAGCCGTTCCGAACGAAAAACGCTCTGAGCGGCCGCTGGGCACACGAAATCGCGCCTGGTTCGGGTATCCTAAGACATCCATTAGGCCTGCCCCGATTCTCGCAGGTCTCACAGGCAAGGACTCCTCTCCGTATGCACATCCGCACGATCCAGCACGCCGTCCCCAGCAAAAAGGTTACCAACGACGACATCCTCGCGACATTCCGGTCGGAGAGCGAGGGCCGCCTGGCCCCCCAGGAGATGGCGACGCTGGAAAAGCAGGTCCGGGAGACGCTGAACACGGCCGGCACCCAGGTCCGCTACAAGCTGGACAAGGGCGAAAAGGCCATTGACTTCGTCCTTCAGGCAGGCCGGGACGCCATCGCGCAGGCGGGCGTCCAGCCGGATGAGGTAGACTTCCTGATCTACACGGGCGTCGGACGCGGCTGGCTAGAACCGGCAATGGCGAACGTCGTGCAGTCCGAACTCGGCATGCCCAATGCGACATGCTTCGACATGCTGGATGCCTGCGCATCGTGGCTGCGGGCCATGCAGGTGGCGCACAGCCTGATCGGCAACGGCACATACAAGTGCGGTATGATCGTCAACTGCGAGAGCAGCCTGGTCCGGTCCTTCTGGGCCTCGGAGATCAAGGACGCTTTAGACCTGAAACACCGGGTCGCGCAGTTCACTATCGGCGAGGCGGCGACGGCGACCATCGTGACGGCGGACGCCCCGGACGATGACTTCTACTTCAAGTTCAAGAACTTCGGCGAGCATTACAAGCTGTGCATGATCCCGCTCGCCAACATGGACGATTTCCTGCCGGGTGAGCGTGACCCGCGCTACGCGGCGTCCCAGTTCTTTTCCCTCTCGCGTGAGCTGGTCGTCACGACGGTCAAGAAGATCGCCGAGGTCTACGGCCAGGACCCGCACTTCCACAAGCGCTGCTTCGACATCGCATTCGGCCACGAGGCCAGCCAGAAGGCCAGCGAGGTCTTGGTCAAGCAGCTCGGCATCCCCCCCGGCATCTACTACAGCGTCCACCCCCGCTACGGCAACTGCGTCTCCGCCTCGGTGCCGCTGGGCATGAGCCTGGCGTTCCAGGAGGGGCGGCTGCGGCGCGGGGACCGGGTCTTGATCGTCGTCGGCAGCGCGGGCGTTTCAGTCGGGCTGTCCTCGTTCACGTTCTGATGCCGTTCAGTCGTTGAGGCCACCATGCAGAACACGCGCACGAAAGCCAACAAGCCGCGCCGTGTCCTTCTCCTGCTCCTCGTTCTCGCCCTCGTGGGCTGGTTCCTCCGGCCCACTCCCCCGCTCTACACCGTCACCGACTTAGGGACGCCGCCCGGCAGCCCCGCCGTTGAGGCTGCCGCCGTCAACAATCAGGGGCAGATCCTCGTCAACGAGCTGGCTCAGATTAGCGGTTCACGGGGCATTCCCCAACCGTCCACGTTCGTGTTTCAAGACGGCGTACTGACCCCCCTGCCTCAGCCGACAAACCTGGACGTCGGCGGCAGCGCGATCAACGACCAGGGCCAGGTTACGGGGGCCATCAGCACCTCTCAGCGCGAGAACCAGGCGTTCCTGTTTTCGGCGGGCCGGAGGCACGGCCTAGGGACTCTGCCAGGCTACGCGGGCAGTTTCGGGACCGGCATCAACGGTCGCGGGCAGATCGTAGAGGCGGTGTACGTCTCCAACTCCCAGGTCGCCGGCTCGCCCAAGTGCGCTTTCTTTTATAGCGGTGGCCGGATGACGGCACTGCCGCTGCTGCCGGGGAAGCCCGAGAGTCAGGCCCACGGGATCAACGCCTCGGGCCAGGTCGTCGGCGATTGCACTCAAGGCTTCAGCATTTCACGCGCGTTCCTCTACGAGAGTTCCACCCGGAAGATGACGGCCCTGCCCCTGCCGCCGGGCTACAGCAACAGCCACGCCCGCGCCATCAACGATCTGGGGGAGGTCATCGGTGAGGTTGATGGTGCCCAGCCGGGCGGGCACGCCGCGCTCTGGCAGGGCGGGACCGTCAGAGACCTGGGGACGCTTCCCGGCACCAACATGAGTATCGGCCTTGCCATCAATAACCAGGGGCAGGCGGTCGGCAACTCCTTCGTTGACCACGACGCGGTCTGGCCGCGCTTTCTTCGGTATTTGCAGCGTTTCCAGGGCCGCCACGCGGCGGGAGCGGTGAGTTCAGGCGAGGCCGCCTGGGTCACCCGAGACGGCAAGATCACCGACCTGAACGCGCTCATCCCGGCGAGTTCCGGCTGGGAGTTGGAGGAAGCGCACGGCATCAACGACCGGGGCCAGATCGTGGGCCGGGGCCTGCATCAAGGGCAGGAGCGGGCGTTTCTGCTGACGCCGCTGCCCTGAGCGCGTCCCGAGTTGGGAACAATTCCCACCGCGCCTCGGTCATGGGACACAGAGACGG
>JAYTRQ010000625.1:0-3386 GCA_043746125.1 Armatimonadota bacterium
ACCTGGATGCTCCGAACCGGCAAACCCGCCGAAAGGCGGGGACGCAAAGCCATAGGGCCTTCGCCCCGGACTAACCCTCCGAGGCATGGCAGCCTGGCCACCGAAAAGCAACTTGACGAAAAAAGGCATCCAACGACTATGAATACCAAGAACACACAACAGAATAAGAGTTTCGCCCCTGCCCTCGCCGCCCTCGGGCTGGCCCTGGCCAGCGCACTCCCCGCCCACGCCAACGCTCCCCAAGCCGCTCTGGCTAAGACCGATCTAGCCCTGGCCCGCACCCTCGTTGCCCCCGTCCAGGCCGGGACGACCGCCGTCATTGCCCGCACCGCCGGCCCGCTGACCGCCGGCCAGCAGGCAAAACTCACCGCCTTGGGGGCGAACGTCACCTGCCGCTTGCCGTTCATCGGCTCGGTCGCCCTCAGCCTCCCAACGCGCAATCTGGGCAAACTCGCCGCCCTGCCCTTCATCACCCATCTGTCCTATGACGGCATGACCCAGAAATGCGACGCTTTCACCGTGACCCGTACCGGCGCGGACGTCGCGGCCCGAACCTTCGCGGTCACCGGCAAAGGCATCACGGTCGCCGTACTCGACAGCGGAATCGTCGGTCACCACGATCTCGACGTCGCTGGGCCCGACACGCGCCCCTCAACCACGGCCACCCGAATTCTCTGGAAGCAGGTGTTCGATCAAAACGCCGACCAGGACGACGACTGCGGCCATGGCACCCACGTGGCCGGGATCATCGCCGGCAATGGAAACGACTCGACGACGGGGTACGCCGCGTCCGGAACCGGGTCCGGGTTCACTCAGAAAATCACCGGCATCGCGCCCCAGGCCAACCTCGTCAATGTACGGGTTCTCGGCAGTCAGGGCCAGGCAAGTGTCAGCCAGGTAATTCAGGGCCTCCAGTGGACGGTCGCCAACAAGAGTAAGTACAACATTCGCGTCATCAACCTCTCCCTCGGCCACCCGGTTGGCGAATCCTACACCACCGACCCGCTCTGCCAGGCCGTCGAAGCCGCCTACAAGGCCGGTATCGTCGTCGTCTGCGCGGCGGGCAACAACGGACGCGCCAACACGACCCAAACGGCGGGCGCGGCCAACGAGGGCTGGGGCACGGCCTACGGCTCCATCGCCTCGCCGGGAAACGACCCCTACGTCATCACCGTCGGGGCGGCCAAGAACTACGACGGCGTGCGTAATGACGACCGCATCGCGACGTACTCCAGCCGAGGACCCTCCCGCCTGGACCTGATCATGAAGCCTGACCTGGTCGCGCCGGGCAACAAAGTGGTCGCGCTGAACACGATCGACGATAACCAGGGCTGTTATCTCGGCAAGTACGAGGCCACCAACGGCATGCCCTGGAAAGCCTACGAGTCTGCGCCGCCGTCCGGGGGTGGGTCCAATTCCACGACCTACTACGTCCTGTCGGGTACCTCGATGGCCGCTCCCGTCGTTTCCGGCGCGGTCGCCCTGATGCTGCAAAAAGACCCGACGCTCACCCCGGACACGGTGAAAGCCCGCCTGATGCTCACCGCCGACAAGTGGGCCGACCCACAGGGCAACTCAGACCCCTGCACCTACGGCGCGGGCTACCTCAATATCCCGGCTGCCCTCGCCAGCACCGTCAATGCCAGCCAGGCCGCCATGAGTCCGGACATGAGTGTTGACAGCGCCGGCAACGTGTACGTCAATCTGGACCACGCGATCTGGGGCACACACGCCATCTGGGGGACGAACCTGACCGACCTACACGCGATCTGGGGCACGCACGCCATCTGGGGCACCAATACCCTCTCCTCCAGCCATGCCATTTGGGGCAAGAGCATCTGGTCCGACCACGCCATCTGGGGGACGACGACCGGCGCGGTGGATCTCTCCGGCACCGCGCTGGAAGGCGAATAGAAAGCCCCACCGACACGACATAGACACAAACCGGCCGCCACACCCGTGGCGGCCGGTCTTTTTTCTGTCAGGATTTAGGAGGCCCCTCAAGTAGAGATGCCCCGGAATCGGAGGCCCCCCCGCCCCAAGTCTGGGGAGTGCGGCAAGGAGAAGAGCAACTCGGATTAGGGCAAAGGCTACGGCCTCTAGTCTGGGTCTTTCCTCTCAGCTCGGTCCCCCAGACTTTGGGCGGAGGGGCCTCCGACTCCTATTCTGACTCCCCTCTCCATTTATGGGGTGGGGACTCCTCCCCCCCCCGCCACAATGAAACCGTGAGCCGCCGCCCCCGATAAGGGCAAACCCCCGGCAACGGGGGGACGTAAAGCCACGGATCTCCACCACCGGGCCGCGAAACACGCCGCATCGAGGCCGAGACCGCCGGTCTCGAGAGATGGCAGCGTGGCTACCGAGCCGCGGCACTGACGAAGGAGAAAGACCCAATGACTGGTCTGAGCCGCACGCCGCCGTGGACGCTGGGGGCATTGAACGATAGAAGGTGTCCTGCCCGGCCCGCACCGCCTGGCGTCGTCCGGCGGGCGCGGCGAGAGTGAGGGGGTCAGCGTGAGGATCGCCGCTGGGGAGCGGTTGGCTGGGTTGACCTTCATTCCAAGGTGACCACAGGTCTTCCTGCCGTTCGGCCTCACGGCGCACTCTTCCCGCTTTCTGAGGTCTCCCGGGGTAAGCCACTGATCTTGCGCGGCCCTAACGAGGCCCAAGGTTTCTGCCGACAATCGCCACATAAACGCCATGCCGAATGACTTTCGCCACTCATAGATTTAGAGACCATGTCTTTGTCACCCTTACCAATGCCGCCACGGACCCGCCGCCGACGCCTTCCGGGCTTCACCCTGATCGAAGTCGCTTTGGCGATGTTCGTGATCGTAGTCGGGATACTCCCGATCATCAGCCTCCTGCTGGCGTCCCGCCGACTCGATCAGCAGGCACAGGTGAGAGCCGTCGCCTATCACGCGGCCTGGGACACCCTGGAGACGCTGCGCGCCCAGACCCCGGCCGATCGGCCGAGCACGACGTACACCGCTTTCGCGCTTCCCTCGTCCGTTACGCAGGCCTATCCCGCCGAGGGCCTGACCGGCAGCTATAGCGTCGCGTCCGTCGCCGGCCTCGGCGATGCGAGACACTCGGTCCAGCAGATCGCCGTCAGCATCTCCTGGAGAAATGCCAGCGCGGCCGGAACGGTGACTTCCAGCGAGCGCATCAGTACCTACGTGACACAGGGGGCTGGACAATGACAACCGCTCACCGCCGATCACCCTGCCGCCGATCACCCTGCCGCCGATCGCTTGACCGCCAGCCTCGGGCATTCCGCCGGCCCCGCGCACGCGGCTTTACGCTGGTCGAGGTGATGCTGGCCGTCGGGTTCCTGGGGATGATCCTGGGCGCGGTCGTCTGGATGAACGTCGGCATGATCGCGA
>JAYTRQ010000626.1:0-3384 GCA_043746125.1 Armatimonadota bacterium
TGTCGTGGGGGATTGACGTAGGCAATGCCGGGCCGGATCTCCCGGAACCGGTTCACGGCCCGACCGACCGACTTGGCCGCGCCTAGAATGGTCCCCCCCCCCGATACGAAGATCAGGTTGCTGTGCTTGCCCATGATTTCGGCAATCAGCACGTAAGGGGCGCCGTCCAGCGCCTTGAAGTGCAGGTGCAGGACACGCTCGCCGAAGCCCAGCGGCATGGAGACGTCGTCCAGCCAGGCGCCATCCAGATACTTCCGCAGTAGTGAGCAGAAACCAGGTGGCGTAGGCGGGTTCTCCCGCCGCGTCAGGGTCAGGTGCGCCCGCGCCTCCTGCGGGTCACACGACAGCAATAGATCGTGCTTGTGGCCTGCATGATACATTCTCAGGGCGATCTCCAGCGGGGCCGGCTGGGTGATCTTCTCCACCTTGCCGCCGACTAAGGTCTTCCCGAGTTCGTCCCGCACGGCAGCTAACGTTAAAGAGTCAAAAATCATAACGCTTTTAGTATACCCCGCCCCGTGCCGACAAAAAATCCTCCCTTCTTATTGACAAAACGTCCCGAACTTTGCTACAATCTTCCAGACACATTCTATGCGACTTAAGCACACGCAATCAATAGAACGTCCCCATGAACGGGACGGGGCGGGAGGGGACGCGCTGCACCGGCATGCGCTCTACCATACCCACGCGCAGCGCCACGTGCACTTGCGGCAACACTTGTGTTGCCAGCCATGTATGTGTCCATGCCCCGCTCCTGACCACGCCGCCTGACCCCGGCGGCAGTCGGAGCGGGTTTTTTTGTTTGTCAGGCTTTCGTTAGGATCGGGAGTGTCGGCGCGGAGACTTGGAGAGGATGGGACGACTTCTGTCATGAGCCATGAGGTATTAATTCTGAACAGCGACTACGAGCCGCTGAACGTCTGCAACCTGCGGCGGGCCGTCATCCTGCTGTATCTGGGGAAGGCGGACGTCCTGCACGCACACGACGGCGACGAGGCGCTGCGCCTGATCACAGGCGAGGGCGAGGCCATCGCCGCCCCCTCCGTGTTGCGCCTGCGTTACCACGTCAAGCGCCCGCTCCCGGAGCTGAAACTGTCCCGCCGGTCCGTCTTCGCCCGCGACAACTACACGTGCCAGTATTGCGGCGTGCAGACCCGCGACCTGACCATTGACCACATCGTCCCCAAGAGGGCCGGTGGCGGGATGCAATGGGATAATCTGGTCGCCTGCTGCCGGCGCTGCAACACGCGCAAGGGCGACAAGATGCTGCACAATTCGGGCATGAAGCTGGCCCGCCCGCCACGCCGCCCGCGCTACGTGCCGTACATCAGCCTGACCAAGTACATCAACGGTACCAAGAACGAGGTCTGGCGCGACTACCTGCCCGTCTTCCACGACGTTGGGGGGTCGGACAACTACGCGGCCACGGCGTGAAGAGAGGCCGAACCCTATCGGGTTCGGCCTCTCTTTTTTCGATGAAGGCTTTCTTTGGGGTCCGACTCGACGCCAGTAACCTGGAATTTGGGAAACAGGTACAGACCGATTTCCAGAGGTTGCAGCCGGATTGGGTGCGCCTCCGTGCCTGATTGTGAAAGCGGCTCCCCTGAAAATAAGTCCATCCCGTGAGTGGGTGGCTGACCTGGGGAGGCCAGTAGCGGGACTCCATTGGGAGAGGGCTGCCAGAGGGTGAGGGAAACCGGGCTCTGGCGATAGTTACAGAGGGAGACGATGACCCCTTGTGGCGTAATGGCGCACCGCCATTCCACGCCAGAGAGGAGCCTCCCGACACCATCCCGAACTCTCAAGATCGGCTGGATGTGCGCGGAGACCAGTGCCGCTGGCATCGCCTGCCAGAGATCCTGCCAGGACGTAGCCCCGGAGTGGAACGGGATTGGTGGCCCTGCCGTCAGGGTTTCCGCGCGTGGGTGGTCGTAGTCGTCACGTCCGAGACTCCCCGTGCCAACGAAAACGACTCGGCCCGAATAGCGCCGCAAGGCGGCGAAGGCGGCATCCGAAAGGTGTGTGACGTTCGGGACGAGCAGCAGCGGCGCTTTGGGTAACAAGCCCGACTCCAACTGCCGTTCCGTCACAAAGCCGAGTGGCAGCCCGGTGAATGACAGCGCCGTGTAGAGCTTGAGCATACAATCCGTGTAGGCCGGTTCGTCCCACACGCTGGCGGTGACGCTCTGGAGCAGTACGACCTGGGGCGTGAGACGTTGCAGCGTCGTCACCTCGGGGGCGAGGCGGTTGAGGTCGTGACAGACGCGGCCCACAGCTTCCACGGCGGCGGGGTGGTGCAGGACGTTGCCGTAGAAATCGCTCTTGGGGTCGGAGGTGCGCTCCCAGACCCAGAGCGTTGTGGCGCTCTGTCCGTGCAGGGCACCCTGCCAGAGCAGGGCGCGGAGGTGCTCCGGGGGCAGGGGCCGCGTCTCCCGGTCGTTGATGACGTGGTTCTCGCTGTTAAAGACCGGGGTGTCCCGCACGGAGCGCTGCAAGTCATAGGCTTCCTCGCTGGGGACGAAGTCCTGCGCGAAGTCCCCATGGCCGTAGGAATAGCTCTCAGCGCTGTCATTCCCGTTGATGTCGCTCATCGCGCCAAACAACTGCGTGTCCACCCCGAACCGCGCTGCCCCATCGTTGAGGAACGACCACGTCATGGCTTTCGCGTGGACGGGTAGGCCAGGCGCGGCGTCGTGGACGGCGTCAGCCAGCATCTGGTGCCAGCCCGCGAAGAATTCCTGGTTGAAGCGCACATACTCCAACCAGAGTGGTGACGGCCTGGGGGCGTCCGGCGAACCGCCGTTCAGTGGGTTCGGGAGGGGGATGTCGTCAAGGGTGGCGTAGTGAGTCCCCCAAAGTCCGTTCAGCGTGGCGATATCCTCGTGCCGTTTCTGAAGCCAGGCGTGCCAGTCCTGTGCGCCGAACGGATCCGGCTCCTCCATGCTGACCGGCTCATTGCTGAGGCAGATGCTGTGCAGAGAGGGCGAGTCCCCGAGCGGCGGGAGGAGGGCGGCGATATACCGCTTGAGGAACGCCTGTCCCTCAGGTGCGTGCAGGCAGAACTTCAAAAAGCCTTCCTGTTTTATACGCATATCGGGGTACTTGTTGAGCATCCACTCGGGCATGTAGTGGGGGCTGATCAGCAAGTTCACGGCAACGCCCGCTTTGGCTGCCCGATCTAAGACGGCACGCGTCTCCCGGACGGCGCTGTCTGAGACCACGCCCTCCTGTGGGAAGACTGCCCTCGGGCCGACCTCAATCTGGATGATGTTGGCCCCATAATTTGGGAACCTCTCAATATCCCTTCGCACCTGGCCGAAATGCCCGTAGCCGACGAAGAAGACCGGACGCTCGACCGGGGCGGCCTGACGCGCCGGGTATACC
>JAYTRQ010000627.1:0-3383 GCA_043746125.1 Armatimonadota bacterium
TCCTTCATCTGGTTCGCCAGCGCTTCAATGCGAAAGACGCGGCGGCGGGCCACGGCCACGACCCGTGCCCCTTCGGTCTGGGCAAGACGCCGGGCGGTCCCGTAGCCGATGCCGCTGGAGGCGCCCGTGACCAGGATCAGGCGCCCCGCAAGCGCCCTGTCCGTGCTGAATGCTCTCATAAATTTCGATTCCTCTGGTTCGATTGTCGGCAGAATAGGGGGCAGTCTTGAGGCCTGGCGGGGTACAATAAAGACATGATTACGCCCCGATACCCCGGTCCGTGCAGCCGCGAGATGATTGCCGAGATGCAGCGCTACGTGATCTACCATGGGTGGCCGTTCGTCGTAGACCTGGAACACTGCGAAGGCATGACGCTGGCGACCGTAGATGGGCAGCGGCTGTTCGACTGGGCCGGCTACTACGGCTCCAAACTGATCGGCCACAACCACCCACGCCTGCAAGAGCCGGACTACCTCAAAACTCTGGCGCGAGCGGCTAACAATAAAGTCGCGAACCCGGATTTCCTGACCCGCGAGTGTCTGGATTACTACCGGCTGCTGCACCGGCTGGCCCCCGCGACGATGCAGGGCATTGAGACGCGGGAGGTGTATGCCGTCAACTCCGGCGCGGAAGCCGTCGAGAACATGCTGAAGTATCTGCTGTCCCGCCACAATGCCAAGCGCCACGAAGCGGGCAAACCGGCGGGGCCATCGAACCGGCGATTTTTGTACTTCGACCAGGCTTTTCACGGGCGCACGGTGTACGCCCTGCAAGTGACGCAGACACTGGACCCGATTGCCACGCAGGACTTCCACGGGCTGACGGCGTCGGGTAACGTAAAAGTCCCCTTCCCAGCCATAGACAATGACGCCCCAGAGTCCGAGAACGACGCCCGGACCCGGCAGAGCTTGGAGCTGATTGAGAGTGTTTTGCAGCAGACCGGGGATGAGATGGTCGGCATCATCGTGGAGCCGATCCAGGGTGCGGGTGGACAGCGAGCGGCCCAGCCCGCCTGGTTCCAGGGCCTGTCCCGTCTGGCCCATGACTACGGCGTCGGCCTGGGCGTAGACGAGGTCCAGACATCCGCCGGCCCGACGGGAACCCTCTTCGCGATTGACCAATTTGACCTACCGTACGCCCCCGACGCCGTCGCCGTGGGTAAGAAGTTCGCCCTGGGGGCGCTGTTCATGCGCGAGCCGCTCCCAGACATCGGCGTCCTGGACAGCACCTGGGGTGGCGGCCTGTCCGACATGGTGCGCTTCTGCCAGGAGTGGCGCGTCGTTGAGGACGAAGGTTTGGTGGAGGGCGCACGGGGCAAGGGCGAACAGCTTGCCGACGGTCTGCGCGCCCTGCAAGGGCGGTTCCCTACGCTAATCCGCAACGTGCGCGGCATGGGCTTGTACCAGGGGTTTAGCCTGCCGGACGGCGGGACTCGTGAGCGGCTGATGGACTTGGCCCTGCAAGAGTACGATCTGCTGCTGCTGGGCGCGGGCGCGGACAGCATCCGCACCCGGCCCAATCTGAGCGTGGCGTCCGCCGATGTCGAGCGATTTTTGGACCTGCTGGGTGTGTGCCTGGCGAGGCTGTAAGGACGGACGCGATTCATCGTCCTGATGACGTCGGACGAGGAGTGGGACGAGGTGAAAGTCTAGAATCGCAATGTCGCGGACTACCTCTTGAATCCGGTGAAGCTGGGCATCTTCGTTGAGGTGATGGCGGTCCTGAACAATCACTGCATGCTGAGCGAGCTTCCCTGATGGAGCCGCCGGAGACTGTATGGATCATCCCCTGCGGGCGTTAATCGTGGACGACGACGAGCTAGGCCGCCGCGCGGCCCGCCGTGCCCTGACCGCGACCGGCCTGGTCGGCGAGATCGCTGAGGCAGAGTGCGGGGCGGATGCCCTGGCGCGACTTTCGGAGCAGGCGTTTGACATCGTACTGCTCGATTTTCAACTGCCTGATGTGGACGGCTTGGAAATACTGACCCAGATCCGGGCGCTTGGCCTCCCACTTTCCGTCATCATGCTCACCGCCCACAGCGACGATGAGACGGCCACTGAACTGATACAGGCGGGGGCCGCCGATTACCTATCCAAGGCCAAACTCTCGCCGGAGGGGCTGGCCCGGAGCCTGCGCCACGTGCGCCGGGTCTGCGAGGCGCAGGCCGAGGCCAGGGAGGCGGTCGCCGAGCGCGAGGTCCTGCTCGAACGTCTCGCTGCCGAACAAGACCGGACCGCCACGATCCTGTCTAGCATGACCGAGGGCCTGATCGTCGCCGACCTCGACGGCAACGTCCTGTCAATGAACCCGGCCGCCCTGGCCCTGCATGGCTATGGGAGTGCCGAAGAGGTCCACCGGCCACTGGCCGACTTCGCCGAGCAGTTTGAGCTGACGACGCTCCAGGGTCAGCCTGTACCTCTCTCGGAGTGGCCCCTCGCCCGCGCGACTCGGGGCGAGACGTTCTCCCACTACGAAGTCCAAGTCCGGCACCGGGACACGGGGGGAGTCTGGTTCGGCAGCTATGGTGGGACCCAAGTGTGTGGCAAAAACGGCGAGCCATCCCTTGTCGTGGTCACCCTGCGCGACGTCACTGCGGTACGGACTGTCCAGCAACAGGCAGCCTTCCTCGCCGAAGCCTCCGCCCGGCTGGCCGTCTCGCTGGACACGCAGGCGACGCTGAACACCGTCGTACGCCTGGCCGTCCCAGCCTTGGCCGATTGGTGCGCCGTCAACGTCCTCGATGTGGATGGAAGTATACGGCCACTCGTGACCGCGCACGTAGACCCCACTGAGGAAGCGCGGGCACGGGAGATGCTGCAGCCTTATCCTCTTGACCCTGAGACGACCGTGGGCGCGGGGAGCGTCATCCGTTCGGGTAAGCCCCAGTTGATCCCATTGTGTGCCGACTCCCCCGCCGACGAGACCGCTCAGGACAAGGAATACGCGTCTCTGCTACGGACATTCGGTATCAGGTCCTACCTCTGCGTCCCGATCCATACGCGCGGTCGGACACTCGGGGCGCTCTCATTCGCCCGCACCCGGCTTGGCCCGGCTTACGGCGAGGATGATCTGGCCCTCGCCGGCGAACTGGGCCGCCGTATTTCTGCCGCGCTGGACAACGCCCATCTTTACGAAGAGGCCCGCGCTAGGGCCGAGCGGGAGGCGCTGATCAACAAGATCGGCAGTGCCCTCCGAGTCTCCCTCGACGTGGACGAGGTCTTAACTATCGTCACCGAGCAAGTCGGCCAGTCTATGAAGGTCAGCCGGTGCAGTTGGGCTAAACTGAACGGGTCGCGGGATGCATTTGAAGTCGCCCCCCAACAGTACGTCGCCCCCGGCGTCACGCTGTCAGCTTACAACCTCCCGCTCAATTCGTGCTCGCC
>JAYTRQ010000628.1:0-10462 GCA_043746125.1 Armatimonadota bacterium
AGCAGGCCGAGCAGGGCCAGCGACGCCAGGCGTCCGCCGTGAAACAGCAGGTGCCGCATCGGGTGGACGAAGTGCCTCGCTCCGCCCTTATCCGGCATCCCGGCGTAGGACACGACGAAGATGCCGCACATCCCGACGCAGTGCGAAAAGCCACTCGCCAGGCCCATGCCCAGCGCCAGGGCGTAAATCAGGTGTAGATGCATTGGTTACGGTTGAGGTGGATGCGGCCAGACGAGAGGCGGCTCCGGCAAACCCGGCCCAGCCAGCGCGAGTTGATCCGCCAGGTGCCGCTCAGATAAAGCCCCTCCTCGGAGAGAATTCCTTCACAGTGGATTGGTTTTGGCTTCCGAGAGAGTGTCTGGGTGTGGGCTTTGACGAACCGCACGGCCTGCAAAGTTCCCGGTCACCTCCGCCTCTCCTACTCCGCCCCATCTGTGATGCGCCCTCGGAACACGCCTGCGGGCGTCGGCGCTCCGGACGCGGCCTCAAACTGAGCGGGCTGTACCCCATGGAACTGAGGCGCGTAAACGCGCAGCCCGCTCCATCCGCCCGTGATCGTCGGCTCGCTCATCCCAGGCGCACCACTTCCCGTGCCCGCTCCGGCTCCCACTCTTCCGACTCTGTCTCGGCCCCCGCGCTTTCCGCCCACATTCGGCGGGCGTCCCACGCCCCGTGCAGATCGCCCTCAATACGCCACGTCCCGCCCATTGTCCGGCCGTCTTCGGTCAGGGTGCCTTCGTAGAAGATGGCCGGTAGACCGCCCTGCCGGTATGTTTTTGTAAAGCGCACGCCCCGCCCACTCTGTCCGCCCAAGACGGCCGCCTCGTCGAGCCGGCCGTCGTCCAGAATGGTCCCGCTGAATGCCCCCTCGCCGTCCGGCTCCGTCAGCGTCGCCTCAAATCGCACCGGTGGCTGCTTCCGTGCCGCCCCTTTGTAGGCGTAGGTGCCGAGCCACCCACCGCCGACACCCCCAAGTTCCTGCTCGCTCATCGTCCGATTGCCTACCTGACTCGCAGGGGGAATCCCTGCGTCGCGCTCCGGCCGCCCTGCACCGCCGTTACGGTCACCCGCCAGTCACCCGCCATTGTGAACCGGCCCATCCCCACATAAACCCCGGCCTCGCCCGGCATGATAGGGATTTCGTTGTTGCCCATCGTCATCGCTGGCATGTCCAGCCGAACGGAGACCGTCGCGCCTGAGACTGGCCGCCCTTTCGTATCCGAAGCCTGCACCGTAAACGTCGTCGGGTCCAGCGAGCTTGGCGGGCTAGGCGTCGTGACCAGAGCCAGCCGCAGGTTCGGGTTCAGTGCCTCGCGCGGGGGCGTTGCCGCACGGGGCGTACAACCGGCACAGAGGAGGACCAATACGAGGAAGGTAACGCGCCTCATTCCGCCGGTGGCCGCCGCAGATGGACGGGTGGCTTGATCTGGATCTGCATCAGCGGCGACGAGGTCGCCTGCGGGCGTACGGACGCGCTCGGGCAGCCGTCGCACCCGCCGCCGGTCTTGCCAGGACGATTGCGGAACGCAGCCACCTGCCCCCACATCCGCCGCCCGACGGACAGGGCCGCCAGCAATACGATGCCCAACGCCACTGCCTGCTGCCAATCAATGTGCATCGTCATTTCCCTCGCCGGCCCCACCGGGGGCACAGCACTCACATTCGCCGGAAATCGCCTCTCGGCCTTCTTTCAGTAGCAGTGGGATCAGGGCCAGCGCGGCGAGGCTGTCCAGCCACCACAGGCCGGGCAGGAGCCGCGTCACCGCCAGCCCAACCATCAGGACCACCGACAGGTACCCGCAGGTGATCGCCTCCATCGCGTCCGCCCGCAAAGCTTTGGACCCCAGCCGCGCCGCCACCTTCAATTTGAATCCCGCCAGAATAGGCATCCCGATTTTGGCTGTCAACCCAATCAGAATTCCCCACGCGCTCTCGTGCGTATCCGTCTGCCGGTGTGAGACGAAGAGGCTGTAGGCAGAGTTCAGCACGACAAACGCGGCTAATCCATAGAGAGTATACCCGACCAATCGGGCCGCCCGCCGCTCCACCGCTTCCACCTGTGCCTCGTCCGCCCGCCCTCCCGCCTCCACCCGTAGCCGCCAGAGCAGGACGCCCGCGCTGAACAGCTCAATGACGCTGTCCGCCCCAAACGACTGGAGCAGCAGGCTCCTGGAAGCCGTGCCCAGCCACAAGGCGGACGTGCCCTCAATGGTCATCCAGCCCAGCGTCAGGTACGTCAGCCTCAGCGCTGCCCGCACGTCGGCGGCGCGGCCGTCAGCGGGTTCAGTCGTGAGTGTGGCGACTATGGCATGGCCCCCTTGTTGACCCGCCACAATTGGGCAGCGTTTCCGGTGTCCGCCTGCTGCACCAGGGTCGGGGGTGACGCGCTCCCGCTCATGCCTAGGGGCAGGCTGCTGTGGCGGTTGACGATTCTACAAAAGCCGCCACCGGCCGGGACGAGCCGCCACTGCTGGTTGTCGCCGCCGTTGTCCTGGTACTGGACTACGTCTGCGCCCGTAGCGGTCGAAGAAGCACTGACGTCTAACACCAGGCCGCTCTCGCGATTGACGACTTTGTAGAAGCCGTCCCCCAAGCCCGCCAGTGCCCACTGTGCGCCGGGGCCGCCGGCCTGCCGCCCGTCTCGGTTGACCAGCGTGACGTACTCTCGGAAGTCTCGTCTCAGCGGGCCGGCATAAACCGCGCCGGAGATCAGATATGTAGTCACGGACTTCGCGGGGAGCGTCACCACCAGCCGCTTGCCTGTGAGGTAGGCAGTGGGCATCTCTGCCAAGTCCTCGGTCGGCGAGGTCCGAGACACGGCCGCGGAGGGGCCGAGCCGGGTGAACCCGGAAAGATCATAGGTGACGCGGGCCGGTGAGTCGCCGCTGTTGGTGGTAACGATCACCAGCCGATGAGACTGGGTTCCATAGGCTGCCACTGAGTTCGGGTCGGTGACGGCGATGAGTGTGGCCCCAGCGCGGATGAACTTGCTGTATTGTGCCAGGACGTAATACTTTTTGTTGACCCCGTAGCTGGTGTGGCTTTCGGAGTCCAGCGGGTTAGTGAGAAGCCCCCAGCCGCCGCCGTCCACAACCTGCCAGTAGACCCAGGCCGTCGGGTGCAGGCCGCGAACGTCCATCAGGATCTGGCGCGACATCTGCATCCCGCTGGCATCGCCGTCGCCGTATTCGGACAGCCAGAGGTCCTTACCGCGTGAGTTGGCGAAATTCCAAAGCTGCGTGCGGTCGCCGCCCCCGTAGCTGTGCGTGTTGATCTTGGACAACGCACTCAGAGCCACGGGGTCGTAAACGGCGGACATCAGATCGGCATCCCCGATCACGCACTCGTCGGAAGCGCTGACCGACACTCGTGCAACCCCCAGGCGCGTCAGGGCCGCCCCGGTCGCCTTCACCAAGTCGTTCTGGTGGAGCCGGTCCACGTGACAGCCTTCCTGACTAGTGTTCCCGCCTCCGAATCCCCACCCCCCCGATGGCTCGTTCAGCGGCTCCACGTCCCGGAACGTGATGCCCCAGGCGTCTTGAAAGTGCTTGGCAACTGTCGCGAGGTAGTCCGCGAACGGCGCGTCGTCTTCAGGCTTCAGGTTGTCCGCACCGCCACGATTGCCCGTGACGCTGCCGCTCCGGGTCATCCACCAGGGCGGCGAGTTCGCGAAGGCCTCCACCTGATTCGCGCCCCGCTTCATCGCCTCGCGCAGCACCCAGCGCTGGTTAGCGTCCGCCGTCCAGTCCCATGTGCCCGGTGACGGCTCGTAGCCCGGCACGGCCGCCCGGAAGGAGAGGAATGACTTGTTGGGAGCGACGTACTGCGGGTTCTCGCCGCCGCCGACGTTGTAGCGGACGACGTTCAGCCCCAGGCCCTTGACCGGGTCAAATGCCTTGTCCATAAAGTCGCTACGCGCCGGCTCGGGGAAGCCGCCGACCACTTTGGCCCACCAGGCCAGCGATGTGCCCCAACCCTGCCAGGTCTGATACCGCACCGACGGGTCCACGACTGCCGTGTAGTCCGCCCGCGCGGGCGCAGCGAGGCAGGCGGCTAGGAGCATTACGAGAGGGAGCAGACTTCTTTGCATGAATCTCCTACGCGCGAGGGGACAAATCCCTCTCGCTGAGTCAGCGCCCTCCAGGCGTCAGTCGCTCCCATGGCGTTGCCACCCGTGACGTGTCTCATAGGCAAAGGCTGCGACCAAGCTCAGGGCAAGAAGGAAGCGCATGTCACCCTTCTAGGTACGAGGCTACCAGCCGCGCCAGTTCCCCTACCGTCTCGCGGTCAAAGGCCAGGCGGGCGCCCGCCTCGGCGTAGAGTTCGGGCAGGGGGCGCGTGTTGCCCAGGGCCAGCGCAGACCGGTATCGGCGCACGGCGTCCCCCTGGTCCGTCAGAGCGTTGCGCCAGACCTGCAAGGCCCCCAGTTGGGCCAGGCCGTACTCCACGTAGTAGAACGGCACCGTGAAAATATGCAGCTTGCGGTGCCAGCCTGTGACCCGCTCGGCCTCCAGGCCGCTCCAATCCGTGTCGCTCATGAAGCGGGTCCAAAGCTCGCCCCACTTGGCGTCCAGATCGGCTGCAGAAACGTCCTGGGGCGCGTCCGCGTAGACCCAGTGCTGGAAGCCGTCCACAACTGCCATATACGGCAGGAACAGCACGATCCGCTCAAACTGCTCTTCACGGGCGCGCTTGGCTTCCCCAGCGTCGTAGAACCCGCCCTTGTCCTTCTCCAAATAGGGCAGGGCAAGGAGTTCCATTGCCATCGAGGCGACCTCGTTGAACTCCATTGGGGCGCCCCGGTTCCAGGTCAACGGCTGGGCCGCATTGGACGCCAGCCCGTGGAACGCATGGCCGCCCTCGTGCAGCAGGACGCGCACGTCGGTCTCGGTCCCGACGGCGTTCATAAACACGTACGGCAGACCGGTCTGCGGAAAGAACATGCAATAGCCGCCCGGCGCTTTGCCCTTGCGTGAGTCCAGATCCAGAAAGCCCGCGCGGAATTTCTCGAAGTCTGCGCCCAGGGCGGGGTCCACGTTGGCGAAGATCCGGGCTGTGCCGGAGATTAGATCGTCTATGCCATTGAACGGGCGGAGCGGCGGGCGATTCTCCGGGTCGGCCTCCCGATCCCATGGGCGCAGTGTTCCAACGCCCAGTTTCTGACGCCGCGACCCGGAAAGGCGCTGGGCCAACGGCACGACCTCGGTTTCAATAGCCTGGCCGAACGCCAGGCTGTCTTCGGGCGTGTAATCGAAGCGGCGCAGGGACCGCCACATATAAGCCCGGTAGTCGGTCTGCCCAGCGTTCTGCGCCAGTTGACGCCGCAGGGGAAGCATCTTTAGATACAGATCGTCCAGGACCTGACGGGACTCCAGCCACCGGTCTTGGATGGCCCGCCATGCCTGCTCGCGCCTATTCCGGTCGGTGTCCAGCAGGGCCAGCTCGGCCTGCGGCAAGGTCATCTCCCCACCGCCCAGCGTGACCGACATCGCGCCGATGAGCTTATCGTACTCGTTCGCCAGCGTCTGGAGCTGGGCCTGGATCGGCACGTTCTCCTCGCGGAACAGGTCGGCATCATTCCGCAGGCGGCGCAGGAACTGACGATGTTCCGGCAGCGGCTCGTAACCGGGGACGGACAGCAGTTTGGTCTTGAGCGCCTGGGCGGCGACGGTCCACTGAGGGACGATGACCTGAACGTAGTGCAGGTAAGCGGCTTCCGCTCCGGCGTCCGTCGTGTCTTCCGACTTGGCCCGCGACGCCTGCGCCCCAGCCTCGCCCAGAATCCTCTCTAGATCGCTCCACCGATGCAGCCAATCGCCGACGCCTTCGGCCGTCAGGTCCTCGTCCGCCAGGGTGGTGAAGTGCGGCGCGACTGTGTCCCAGTTCTGCGCATTTACCGTGTCATAGAAGGCCATAACTTGCTCGTCTCCTTTTCCATCTTCAACGGCAGGCGGGTGGGGTGGGTTCCCACTAGGGTCGGGTGTGTCACTTTTCCCTCGTCTCATAGGCGGGGAGAGCGACCTGCATTTGCGGATCGTCTAGGGAGGATTTCCGGACGAACCCGGCGAGACGCTGAACTGGGACCGGGGCAGGAAATCGGTGAACCATCTTTTCCTTGTCGTTACGCGCGTCCATTACGACGTGGCCGCAGCGAAAATAGACAGCCACGTCTACCGACTGCTTATCGTTCCAAAATCGAAATCCTACGCCCGGTGATGCGCAGCAGGAACCTGGATTGAGGTTCCCAAGGACGTAATCTCCAGGAGACAGCAATCTGTGTCCCAGCCGGACGACATTGACCCCAGTGATTGGTCTCCCTTGGGCCGCAATAGGGTAACCACTGATAGTGTTTGGGGTACCTTCCAGCTGTTCATTTGTGTCAGGTCTGACAAAATGGCAACGGCCGAAGCCCCTAGCCCGCAGGATGCTCCCGTCAGATAAAGACCAATGAGCGCGGGAGTGGCGAGAGCGATCAAGCCTGGCCCTAACAAGATGCGCTTTTCCGTGAGGCCGCCATAGAGAATCACTGCCTCCAGAGTGTGATGACCAGACCGCCGCCGACGATCAGCGCCCCGCCGACACAGATCGGCAGGCTTGGCTTCTGGCCGAAGGCGAGCCAATTGATGATCTGGGCGACGACGAAGAAGGCGGCGACGTAGATGCCCAGCAGCCGCCCGAAGTCCCACCGGGGCAGGTTTACGAAGCAGCCGTAGGCAAATAGGACGAGGGCGCCCAGGGCGAGTAGGCCCGCCCGCCGGAGAGGGGAGGACCCGAACAGGCCGCCGCGCACCAGGGCGTCACCCGCCGCTTCCAGGCCGGCCGCCGCTACGAGGAGGAGCAGCGCGAGGGGTGTCTTCATGGTCTGTAGTTCGCCCCGGCCGTGCTTGTTTCCTGCCCCCACCCCTATGACAGAATGAGGGCCGGGCTATTCAGTTCTCGCCCCCTCGCCCTCAGAACTGGGGCCGCGGGGTGAAAATGGGGACGCCGCCGCGAGAGAAAGCCGCCTCCCATGTCCCGAACCCGCATGAGGGCGTGCAGCATCGGCCGGTGGCGCGAGGTACAACAACGCTATGGTGTGAGAGACTGTGACACAGGTGATGGAAGTGGACACGCCGGAAGACCGGCTGGACATGACCGAGGCGCAGTGGGCGATTTGGACTTACTGGGGGAGGCCCTCGGAGCAGACCCGTTTGACAACCTATGGGAACGGGCGTCTGTTTTTGAGATCGACGGCGTGCCTTTGCGCGTCGCCTCCCTTGACGATCTGATCGCAATGAAGACTGCCCCAAACCGTCCCAAAGACCAGACCCACGTCCTGGACTCCGCGCCCTCCGCGAACTTCTGGCAGACAGTCCCACAGAGCAATATGGCTCACTGCCTGGTATAATAGGCCCATCATGTGCCGTATACTAGTTGTGGATGACGAAGAGGAAGTGCGTGAGGCCGTCCTGCGGCGGCTGACGCGCGAAGGTTATGCCGTGGACACCGCGCCGGGCGAGGAGGCGGGCGTCGGGAAGATGCAGACGGCCCAGCACGCCTATGACATCGTCATCACCGACATGAGCATGGAAGACTCGGGGTCCGGCATACGGATCCTGGAGAAGGCCGTCGCCCGTGACGTCTTCACCGAAGTCATCGTCCTGACCGCCTACGGCAACGTCGCCAACGCCGTCGAATGCATGAAGCGCGGCGCTTTTGATTATGTGGAAAAGAACATGCCCGGCGTGGACGTCTTCGAGCTGCTCTGCCTCAAGGTGCAGCAGGCCGTCGAGCGCCGCCGGGGGGCCGTGGACACCGTCCGCCGCCTGGAATCATTCACCAAGAGCCGCGGCCTTTAGACAGAAGGAACTCCCCCTCCGATGACGACCATTTCCAGCGACGTCCTGCAAAACTGGGACGAGAGTTCGCGGCGCGAGTGGCTGGTCACCAACGGCCTGGGCGGCTACGCCTCGGCCAGCCTCAGCGGTGCCAACACGCGGCGCTATCATGGCCTGCTCGTCCCTGCCTTCTCTCCGCCCCTCGGCCGGGCCGTGCTCCTGTCCAAAGTGGAGGAAGAGGTGCGGGTCGAGGACCAATTGTACCAACTGTCGGCCAACAAGTACCCCAGCGTGGTCCAGCCGCAGGGCTTCCGGCACCTCCACCACTTCACGACGCGGCCCGTCCCGACATTCACCTACCAGTTCCACGAGGACACCGTCGTGCTGGAAAAGCGCGTCTGGATGGCCCATGCCCGCAACACCGTCTACGTGCAGTACACCCTCGTCAAAGCGCCCGAACCGGTCCGCCTGAGCCTCGTCCCGCTGACCGCCTACAAGGACTACCACACGGAACAGCACCAGTGGGACGGGTTTCTGGGGACGACCACATCTGAGCCGGACGGCCGTATCTGTTTTGTCGCCTATCCTACGGCCCACCCGCTGTACCTGAGCATGCTCCCGCCGTTTGCCTTCAGCGACCACAGTGGCTGGTTCTATAACCTCGAACACCCGCGCGAGCAGGAGCGGGGCCTGGACTTTACCGAAGACCTGTACTGCCCCGGCCGTTTCGACGGCCTACTGTCGCCCGGTCAGACTGTCACCCTCGTCGCTACCGTGGAGACAGAGACGCCCGAAGGCCCGGACGAAGCCTTCAAGTCCGAACTGTCCCGTCGGCGCGGCCTTCTCAAGCGGGCCGACGTGCCCGAAGCCGATACGGCCCGCGAGGCCTTGACCCTGGCGGCCGATCAGTTCGTCGTGGAGAAGTCCGACCGGGTTGCCCGCGCCACGATCCTCGCCGGCTACCCCTGGTTCACCGATTGGGGTCGGGACACGATGATCGCCCTGCCCGGCATCTGCCTGACCACGGGCCGGCACGACGTCGCCCGCGAGATCCTGACGTCCTTTGCCGGGGCCGTTCAAGATGGCCTGCTTCCGAACCGCTTCTCAGACAGCGGGGCGGGGGCGGAGTACAACACGGTGGATGCCAGCCTGTGGTTCTTCCACGCCGTCCATGCCTATGCCGAGGCGTCTGGGGATTGGGATTTTGCCAGCGGGGAGATGCTGCCGGTCCTCAAAGCCATCTTAGAGGCCCACGTCAAAGGTACGGACTACAGCATCGGGGTAGACCCCGCCGACGGCCTGCTCCACGCCGGCCAGCCCGGCGTTCAGCTCACCTGGATGGACGCCAAGGTGGGCGACTGGGTGGTCACGCCGCGGACGGGCAAGCCGGTCGAGATCAATGCCCTGTGGCACAACGCCCTATGCGTCACGGCCGCGCTCGCGGACAAGGCTGATGATGCCGACTTCGCCGCCGATTGCCGTCAGCGTGCGGCGACGGTCCAAGCCTTGTTCCTCGCCGCCTTCCGCAACTCTGAGACCGACACGCTCTTCGACGTCATCGGCCCGGATGGTCAGCCTGACGCCTCCATCCGCCCCAATCAGGTCTTCGCCGTCAGCCTGCCGTTCCCCGTCATCGAGGGGGACGTCGCCAAGGCCGTCGTGGACCAGGTCGCCGCCCTGCTCCTGACCCCTTACGGCCTGCGAACTCTAGACCCCAACTCGCCCGCCTACCGCCCGGTCTACGCGCCCGGTGACCCGACCTTCCGGGACGGCGCGTACCACCAGGGCACGGTCTGGCCCTGGCTGCTCGGCGCATTCGCCGACGCCCACCTGAAAGTCTACGGCGACAAGGCCAAAACCCGTGCCCTGTTTGACACCCTCTTGACGGACGGCCTGAGCGACTACGGCGTCGGCACCCTGGCCGAGATCGCCGACGGCGACCCGCCCCACGCCCCCAACGGCTGCATCGCTCAGGCTTGGAGCGTGGGGGAAGTCCTGCGCGTCCTCGCGCTGCTGTCCTGACGTCTGGCATGAGAAGGAAGGCGACGATCTTGACCCTATTTAGCTACGGCCTTTCAATGCCTTTTAGTGTGGGAGGCGGAAACACTCTTTACCTCTGCCTACGGTGCGTTCAGTCATAGTATTCACCGGTGTCAAAGAAAAAGCCGCAGTTTCTGCACGCATAGTGCCAACTCAAACCGCCCCCACACTGTGAAGGTTTAAATCCAGCCTCCTGGAAAGTGTGCTCCTCCCCACAGTTTGGGCACTTAGTAGGAGCTGGTGATGACCAAGCAGCGTATTCCTAACTACAGCGTCTAAAGAACCCTCAACACGGCCAAAATCCATGAACTCTTGATCTATTGGTGTATGTTGTGACTGCGCTGGGGGTTGCGAAATACAGTCCTTGATACCTTCTGACAGCTTTGAAGAGTACCTAACCTCTATGTTTGGGTTGATGATACGAAGCTCCCGATGTAGGACCGGGTTGAGAACCAATATTTTACCTTGAAGCTCTTGGGCGTAGTCTCCGTCCCGTGTTATAATCCAGAATTTGCTGTATCCTGAAGCGCGGCTCAGAAACTGTTCCCACGTTATTTGATCTCTCAACCGATCCCCAGACTTGCCAGGGGGATTCCCTAGTTCCT
>JAYTRQ010000629.1:0-3377 GCA_043746125.1 Armatimonadota bacterium
AAATCCGGGCGCTCTTAGTGCCGCGAAGCGGTACTTCTTGGCTGAGAGCCGGTTAGCCGTGCCATTCATGGCATGGAGGCTGAGTTATGCAACAACGCCGTCACCAGGCCTGAATCCCATCAGGCACTTTTAGGTATTCGGAGTTGAGGCTAGCTATTATCCTAACGAGAGGTGACATACAATGACCTTGGCAGATGAGATCACTGAGCAACACACCTTAATGTCTGATCCACCGAGGAACGAGGCGAATACTTGTGAGAAGAACGCTGACGCTGGAAAACCTTCAGGGTATGGCGACGGACGGGAATAAGAGCAAGCCCATTACGTTTCGATCGCCAGATGGCATTCAGACTGCCGTACGTTCCTGGGTAAGCCTGTCGAAACATGTAGTACACTGTCTCCTTCGATAATCGCAGACGATGCTGCTCCCGTTCGAGGCTAGTAACCGTGAGCACTGGTCTCTGAACCGTGTTCCCGAACATCAACGCTCGGATCAGCGAAAGAAGTTCAAGACAATCTGCACTCACGGCAAGATCGTTTGCATGGACACGGATCGTTCCGGCAAGGCTCTCTTAGAAGACACTAATGCGCTCTGCCTGGCGATCTGGATTAATCCTAAAGGGTTTCAGATCACTGTGCTGTTCTGATTTCACGACGCTCATGCCGAATTGACTCGGTGTGGGTTGGGGCAGAAAACACGAGACAGTAAAGCGCCGCAAGAGAGGGAAGTCGCACAGAACGTAGGCGCAGATTGTCCTGTCATCTTTCTCCCGTCCCTCTGGGGTGATGGCACTTCTAGGCCTTGGGTCTCGACCCGTGGCGTCCTCGCGCCCTCCATGTCTCGGCTGCTTACCCTCCGTCCACCACCGCCACCAGCAGGCACACGTCGTCGCGCATCACCCCGCCCGTTGCCGCCTCATCCACGCCTGAAATCAGACGTAGGGCCAGGCGCTCGGCCATCCCGGCGGCATCCACCGTCGCTTCCTCCGGGACCGAGCGCCTGAAAAGGGCCGCGACACCCTCGGCGCCCAGCATCGCTGCTCGACTCGGCCCACACTCCGTCAGCCCGTCTGTGAACACGGCGAGGGCGTCCCCAGGCTCGAGTAAGACTCTTCCCTCCTGGAATTCTGCGTCCGCCAGACACCCCAGAACTGGCCCGGTGGAGGCCAGCTCTTCCACCTGGCCCGTCTTGGCTCTCCTGAGCAGGGCCGGCTCCTGGCCACAGTTGACGTAGCGCAGTTCCCGAGACGCGCTGTCGTACGCGCCGACGAACAGGGTCGCGAACGCGGCCAGCGACTTCTGCTCGACCAGCATCTCGTTCAGGTGGGTAACGGCTTCGGGCAATGTCGCCGTCAGATACAGAGCTGCCCGCAGGCCGTGGCGTACTGTGGCGACCTGAACAGCGGCGGCGATGCCCTTCCCCGAAAGGTCACCCACCACGAGGGCGACGCGCTTTTTAGCCTGGTCCAGGACGTAGCAGTCATAAAAGTCGCCGCCGACGCCTTCGGAGGCTTCCAGCGCAGGCTCATAATACTTTGTGACGGCAAGGCCCGGCACCGCCCCCGGCAGTTCCGGCTGGAGTGCGGCCTGGAGCTGGGCGGCGATGGCATGTTCACGGTCAAATAGGACCGTCTGCACCTCCGCCGCCCGCTTCTGGGTCGTGATGTCGGTGCAGGTGCCTACCCACTGGACGATGTCCCCTGCCTCGTTCCGGATGGGCAGCCCGCGACCCTGGTGCCACCTGTACTCGCCGTCCGCCCCCCGGAGCCGGAATTCGTCCTCGTAGGCCGTCTCCCCCTGGATGGCCGTCCGATACACGGTGACCATCTGCGCCTGGCCCTCCTCGTGAACGACCTTCATCCATCCCCAGCCCTTTGTCTCCTCAAAAGTCAGACCTGTGTAGTCGTGCCAGCGCTGGTTGCAATAGTCCAGGCTGCCGTCGGGCCGCGCCGTCCAGACGATGTTGGGCACCGTATCCGCCATCCGGCGGAAGCGGCTCTCGCTCTCGCGCAGCGCGACTTCGGCCTGCCGGAGTGCGGTCGCATCGTGCTGGACTCCGACGAAGTGTGTCAAGGTGCCCGCCGCGTCCTGCATGGGGGAGATGACCAGGTCGTTCCAGAACGGCGTGTGGTCCTTGCTATAGTTGAGCAGGGGCATACGGCACAACTCGCCGGCGCGGATGGCATCGCGTATTGCGGTCACGGCGGCCGGATCGGTGTCTTCGCCCTGGAGGAACCGGCAGTTGCTGCCGATCACGTCCTCCTCTGAGTAGCCAGTAAGCGCCAGGAACGCGGGGTTGGCGTAGACAATCGGCATATCAGGCAGACGCGCGTCGGCAATGACGATCCCATCCACGGCGCTCGCCAGCCCCCCGCCCAGAAGCCGCAGGGTATTCTCGCTCCGCTTCCGCTCACTGATATCGTGGAAGTAGACCGCCATGCCCTCTGAAGAAGGGTACACGCGCACGTCAAACCACGCGTCAAGGGGAACGTAAAATTCCTCAAATGAGATGGCGACCTGCTGGGCCGCCGCCTGGTGAACCCGGCTATAGAAGTCTACCTCCTCGGACCCTGGGAATTCCTCCCAGATGTTTTTCCCCAGTAGGTCGGACCGTGGCCGGAGTAGGATCCGCTCAGCGTGTGCGTTCAAGTAAGTGAAGCGCCACTGCTTGTCCAGCGCGTAGAAAGCATCAGTGATGCTCTCCAGAATGCCCGCTGTGCGCTGGTAAGCTTGGCGCAGATCCTCCTGCGCCTGCCGGTCCCGCTCGTCGGCGCTCTTCTCGGCCGTGGCATCCCGCAGGATCTTGGCGAACCCGCGCAGGCCGCCCGCCTCGTCGCGCAGGCCTTCCGTGATGCCGTCCGCCCAAAAGCGCGAACCGTCCCGTCGGACGTGCCAACGCACGTCCATCGCTTTGCCCTCTGAGGCCGCCTTGAAGAGTTCCCGGAAGATGATACCCGCCTCGACGTCTTCGGGTGTGAATATGAAGCGAATCGGCTGGCCCAGCGCCTCGGCTTCGTCCCAGCCCAAAATGCGCTGTGCACCCGCGTTCCAGGCCGTGATCCGCCCTTTCGGGTCCATCAGGATCATGGCGTAGTCTTTCGCGCCGTCTACCAGCAGGCGCAGATTCTCCTCGCTCTCGCGGACCGCCCGTTCCGACCGTGCCCGCTCCAAGGTCACGGCCGCTTCTGTCGCGCGGGACTCGCGTATGCCGGCGACCCGGTCCTGATAGTGGCGGAAGAATTCGGCCAGGGCCGGTTCCTCGTCCAGCAGTGATCCCAGATGTTCCATCGCCCGTTGGTCGGCTTCGTAGGAGATGTCTGGGTGGGCCTCGACCCACGTGTGGCAGGTGTGGACGTAGGCTAAGTAGGCGATAAGGT
>JAYTRQ010000630.1:0-3368 GCA_043746125.1 Armatimonadota bacterium
ACCCGCTGACTTACGCCTGTGCCGATCTACCGACGGGTCTGACTCTGGATGCGAAGACAGGGATCATGTCGGGCGTGGTCCGCTCGGCCGGAACGGGTACGTTGCACCTCTCGGTCTCGAACGCTCAGGGGGCGGACGCGCGAACGCTGACACTCGTTTGCGGCGATCATGCGCTGGCCTTGACGCCGCCGATGGGGTGGGACGCGACCAACGTTTATGCCAACAAGATTGACGACGCGAATATGCGCGACGCCGCCGACCGTCTGGTCTCGACGGGCCTGGCCGCGCACGGCTACAGCTATGTGAACGTCGGCGACACCTGGCAGGGGATACGAAACAAGAAGACGGGCGAGATCCTGCCCAACCGCCGCCGCTTCCCGGATCTCAAACTTTTGGGTGACTATTTGCACGACCAGGGCCTCAAGTTCGGCCTGTATACGTCGGTCACGGAACACACCTGCGCGGGCTACCCTGGCAGCGCGGGCTACTACCAGCGTGATGCCGACTCCTACGCCGCCTGGGGTGTGGACTACTTGGAAGCAAGCTGGTGCCCACTCGCCACAATGGATGAGGGCAAGACGCCGGACCGGCAGTTGGCCTTCAAACAGATGCGGGACGCCCTGAACAAGACCAACCGTGACTTTGTCTACGCCCTCAGCACCTTCGGCAATGACGATCCGTGGGACCTGTCGTCCTCCGTCGGGGCTAATACCGTGGTGACGACGCAGCAATTGTACGACGACTGGCCTCTCCTCGTGCGTGACTACACCGGCCAGCCGGGGCAGGCTGGCCTGGTAAAGCCCGGCCACTGGAACAACCCCGGCTTGCTCCAGATCGGCAAGTTTGGCGTGGACGGGATTCGCCCGACGCGGCTCTCGTACTCAGAGCAGATGACACAGTTCACCCAGTCGTGCCTGCTGTCCGCGCCCCTCTGGATCTCCGCTGACCTGTCGTCGCTGGACCCAAACACGTTCCACCCATCGACGACGGCCCTGCTGACGAATGACGAGGCCCTGGACGTGGACCAGGACCCCGCAGGGCTTGGCCCGATCCAGGTGACCAACCGCCGGGACTTGCAGATCTGGTCCAAGCGGCTGTCGGACGGCACGGTCGCCGTCGGCCTGTTCAATCTTATGGCCACCGCCCAAACGCTGAAGGTCAGACTCGGCCAGGTCGGTCTGTCCAGCCCGCAGCCAGTTCGTGACCTGTGGCTGCATCAGGACCTGGGCACGTTCACGGGAGCCTTTTCGACCGCCATTCCTGCCCACGGCCTCGCCTTCGTCAAGATTGGACGACCCGCCGCGCCTCATCTCTAAGAAACCGTATGAACCATAAGCCGCTCTTCTTACTTCTCGCTTTTGTCGCGTGCGCCCCGGCCGCTTCCGCTCAGGACACACCCTTGCCCGCCGTCGTGGCCCCGGCCCCGCCTGCTCCCAGCAAACCGAAGCCGCCACCAGACCCCAAAGTCGTCGCCTTGATGGACGCGATCAACGCTAAAGACTTGCCGAAAGTACGCCACCTGCTGGCAGTCGACGGTGACGCGAACGCCAAGACCGACGACGGCACGACGGCCCTAATGACGGCGGCCGGGACCGGCTCTGTTGCCCTTGTCAAGCTGCTCCTAGACAAAGGCGCAGACGTCAGCGTCCATGCCGAAGACGGCGACACGGCCGTGCTGGAAGCCGCCCACAAGGGCAGCGTCCCCGTCCTTCAAATACTCCTGAGCCGCGGGGCGGACGTGAATTCGCCGGACGTCACCGGCACGACCCCACTGATGGAGGCCGCGCACGCCAATCGGCCTGCCGCCGTCGCGCAGTTGTTGAGCACAGGGGCGAGCGTGGATGCCACCGACAAAAAGGATGGCTTTACCGCCCTGATGATTGCCGCCTACGCGGGTGGGGCAGCGACGGTGCAGGCACTTTTGGACAAGGGCGCGAACATTGCCGCGCAGGACCTGAATGGGCGTACGCCCTTGATGAACGCGGCCTTCTCCGGTAACGCCGCCACCCTGAACCTACTGCTCTCCAAGCACGCGGACGTGAACGTTCGGGACAAAGATGGCTTTTCCGCCTTCACCCTGGCGGCCGGCGCGGGGAACCTCGCTAACGTCCAAGCCTTACTGAACGGCGGGGCGGACGTCAACGGTCGGAACGCCGCTGGGTTCACCCCATTGATGCTGGCGGCGGCTTCGGGGAATGTCTTGATCATGCAGCTCTTGGTCGCTAAAGGGGCTGACGTCAACGCCAAGACCAACGGCGGCGCGACGGCCGCCATCGTTGCCGCGTATGGCGGCCGGGGCAACGCCGTCAAATATCTGCTGGATAATGGCGCGGACGTCAACGGTCGGGACGTCACGGGCCATACGGCTCTGCTAGGTGCGGCTTATGTAGGCAACGCGGCTCTGGTCCGCCTCCTCCTGGACCGGGGCGCGGACGTCGCCCTCAAAACCGACGCGGATTTCACGCCTTTGATGCAGGCGGCGTACTCAGGCAATGCCCGCATCGTGGGGTTGATTTTGGAGAAGGGCGTGGACATCGAGGCCCGCAACAAGTCCGGTTATACTGCCTTGATGCAGGCGGCCTCCGCGGGGAACCTGGGCGGGACGCAGCTTCTCTTGGAGAAGGGCGCGGATGTCAACGCGAAGGACGGCAAGGACCAGAATGCTCTTTGGTGGGCCTTGCGTTATCGGCATGAGGAGGTCGTGGCCCTGCTCCGCAAAGCCGGGGCGCAGGAGCCGGCCGTTCCGCCGGACGCCCCCGCGCCGACCGCCGCAGAAGCGGCAACGCCCGCACCGGCGGGCGGGATGAAGCCCTAATGGCAGACATTTACGCGAGCGCCCGCCGGTACGATGCTCTGACCGGTGAAACCAACGCCGGTGAGGACCTGGACTATTGGGAGCGGCAGATCCGGCTAGGGTTCGGCCCTGCTCTGGAACTTGCCTGCGGCACCGGCCGGCTGACCCTGCCTTTGACTGAACGCGGCCTTGCGATTGAGGGCCTGGACGTATCGCCGGTCATGCTGGATTGGGCGCAGGAGAAGGCCGCATTACGCGGCCTGAGCATCGCCTGGCATCAGGCTGACTGCACCGACTTCGATCTGGGCCGGCGCTTTGGGACCATCTTCTTGCCGAATAACTCGCTCTGCCATCTGCTACACTGGCGCGACTTCGCCGCCTGCCTCGCCTGCGTCCGGCGTCATCTTCTCCCCGGCGGCCGGTTCCTGCTGGACTACTTCAATCCGTCACTCGGTCTCCTGCTGCGCGATCCCGATGAACGCTCCCCCTTGGCCGAGTTTGAGGACCCGGAGGGTGATGGCATGGTCACAGTCACGGAAACCAACGCCTACGACTTTGCTTCACAGACCAACCA
>JAYTRQ010000631.1:0-10402 GCA_043746125.1 Armatimonadota bacterium
GGTCATAGGGCAGGTCCAGGGCCCGCAGTCCGGCGGCGAGGGCGGCGACGCCGCACTCGGGGTCCAGGCGGGTCGGCTCGGGGATGCCCAGGGCGGCCCGCTGGGCGTGGTAGCCGGCGCAGGCGCTGGCCCGTCGCCACCACATCACGGCCGTCTGCCGGTCGAAGCCGGCGGCAGGCCGCTTGGAGAGCAGGACGTCGTGGAACGAGTCCGTGGCGTCGGCGTAGGCGCCCTCATAGAAGCGGGCGAGGGCAGCATCCCAGGCGGCCCGGCTGCGGTCCTGCGGGTCGTGGGAGAGGTCCCAGACCTGGTGGAAGCGGCGGAGCGCCCCGGCCGGGTCCTGGTCGTGGGCCAGGGCATACTCGCCCAGCCAGAGGTTCAGATCGGCCGCGCGGGCAGTGGAGGCATGAAGCTCCTTGCGCCAGGCGGACACTTCGGAGGAGGCGACCGGCTTGTCCAGGTTGCCGACGTCGTTGAGGAGGGAGGCGTGCCGTCCGCGCCCGCAGTTGCGGTCGGCCTTGAGCGGGGGGCCGAGCTTCAGGTTCGGCGACAACTCCGACGGGTGCCCGGAGACGCGCACGGCATTGGAGACGGCGGCCCCGAGGATCGTCAGCGCGATAGGCGTGGTGTGAGTGACGCCACCGGACACGCCGGTGACGATGAGGGTGTATGTGCCCGGCGCGGCGGAGGCGCTGAGGGAGAGTGTCAGGGTGCTGCCGCTGACTGTCGCCACCTGCGGATAGAAGCCGGCCGTGACGCCGGTCGGCAGGCCGCTGACGCTCAGGCTGACGTTCCCGTTGAAGTTTGAGACGGGCGCCATATTGATCGTGATGGGCACGTCGTTTCCGCGTGCGATCGTCAGCGTATCCGGGGCGCTGAAGAGCAGGAAGTCGGGGCTGCCCGCGTTGGGTACGGTGGCGGTGGCTTCACTAGAAAGGGCGCCCTGTCCCTGGCTGTCACCCGTGGCGATCTGGTAGTAGTAGGTGACGCCGGTCAGTACGCTGTTGTCCTGGTAGGTGACGGGAGTGCCGCCCACCCCGATCCCGGTCACGTAGGGCATCCCGGCTTCCGCGCCCTGGGTCGTGGACCGGTACAGGTTGTAGTAGGTCGCGCCAGTGATGGGCGTCCAGGAGAGGGTGACGTAGTTACCGCCGCTGGCCGCGCCGCCCTGTGCGCCGAGCTGGGGCGCTCGCAGGGGCGTGCTGCCGGGTGTGACGGTCACCTGATTGCTGCCGTTGCCCTGGCCGTAGCGGCCGAAGGCGGCGACGAGGAAAGTGACGGGCACGCCGTTGGTCAGCCCGGTCGCGGTGTAGATGGTGCTGGTGACGCCCTGGGCGATCACGTTCAATCCCGCCCCCGTGTTGAGGTGGACGTTGTAGCCGGTCGCGCCGACGATTGGGTTCCAGCGCAGGGTGGCCCCCCCGCTGGTGGGCGTGACGGTCAGGTTCGGGCCAGGCAGATACCGGCTGCCGGGCACGGCCTGGACCTCGTTGGACTTCGCGCCCTCTCCGTCGCCGCTGACGGCGGTGACCATGTAGTAGTAGGTCTGGCCGTTGGTGACGGCGTAGTCGTAGAAGTACGGGCCGGCGTTCGTGGAATAGGGCGTCGTCCCCTCGCCGCCCTTAGTCGTGGAGCGGTAGACGTTGTAAGCCGAGGCCCCGACCACGGGGTTCCAGTTCAGGTAGACGACTGCGTTGCCGGCCGTTGCCCGCAGACCGCCCGGCGCGGGCAGGACGCTGCTGAGGGGCATTGCGGAAGCGCTGGGGCTGAGGCTGCCCTGTCCGTTCGCGTTGGTGGCGGCCACGCGGTAGTAGTAGGTGACGCCGTTGGTCAGGCCTGTATTAACGTAACTGACTGCGGAGGAGGCGAACAGGAGTGTCGCGAAGTTATAGTTGTCCGTGCTGCGGTAGAGGTTATAGTTGGATGCACCGGCGACCTTGCTCCACGTGAGCGTGACCAGGGCGGAGCCGGGGATGGCTTTCAGCAGCGGCGCGGGGAGGGGCGTTTGGCCGACGGTGGCGTGGGCCTCGTTGGACCGGGCGCTTTCACCCGCCTTGGTCACGGCCGTCACTTTGTAGTAGTAGGCCGTGCCAATGGCGAGGCCGTTGTCGGCATAAGAGCCGCCCACGCCCGAGACGTAAGGGGTCGTCCCCTCGCCGTTCGCCGCGATGCCCCGGTAGACGTTGTAGCTCGATGCGCCGACCACCGGGTTCCAGGTGAGAACGAGGCTACCGCCGCTCGCCGTCGCGGCCAGGCCCGTGGGCGCGGCCAGGGCCGTGACGGTGGGCGTAACGCTGACGATGTTGCTGCCGAGTCCTTCGCCGTCGGCATTCTCGGCCGTGACGTAATAGTAATAGGTCACGTTGGCCGTGACAGCCGTGTCGCTGAACGTCAACCCGGCCTGGCCCGAGGCCAGTGGAGTGAAGTTCTGGTTGTCGGTGGAGCGGTAGACGTTGTAACCTGCCGCGCCCGTGATGGCATTCCACGTGAGCGTCACGCTGAGCGGGCTGGCGACGACCGTGGCGGCCAGGACCGGCGCGGTCAGGGCGGCCCCGCCGGGCGTGGCCGACGCCTCATTGGAGAGGGCGCTCAGGCCGTCCAGGCCGGCCGCCGCGACTTTGTAGTAGTAGGTGGTACCGTAGGTGGCCCCTGGGTCGGTATAGGAAGGGGCGGTGACGCCGGCGGCGTAAGGCGTCGTGCCCTCCGCGCCTGCGCTCAGGCCCCGGAAGACGTCGTAGGAGGCCGCGCCCGGAGCGGGCGACCACTTCAGCATGACGTCGCTGGCGTCGGGCGCGTTGGCCGTGAGTTTCGACGGGGCCGCCTGGGGGATGGCCGTCGCAAGCGGTGTGGCGCTGGTCGCAAGGCTGGTCAGCCCCTCGCCCGTTGCCCCAACGGCGTTGACCTCATAGTAGTAGGTGACGCCGTTGGTCAGGCCCGTGTCGGTCAGGGTCGTGCCAGTCTGGCCGGTCACGATCTTGACGAAGTTAGAATTGTCCGTGCTCCGGGCGACGTTATAACCCGTCGCCGCTGGAACCGTGCTCCATGCCAGCACGACCTGGGCGTTGCCCGGCGTGGCGGTGACGGTGGGGGCGGGAAGCTGGGCGCTGCCGGCCGTGTTAGAGACTTCGACCGAAGGGGCGCTCTGCGTGTAGCCGTTGACGGCGACCACGGTATAGAAATACTGGACGCCCTGCGTGACGCTGGTGTCGCTGAAGTAATAGCCGAACTGGTTCGTGCTGGTGACGCCGAGAGCGTAGGGAATGCCGCCCTCGCCGCCCGCCGTCGTGGCGCGGAAGACGTTGTAGGAAGAAGCTCCGGGCACCGGGTTCCAGGCGACGCCGACGTAGCTGCCGGCATAGTTGTAGGCGCGGACGCCCGTCGGAGCGGCCAGGGCCGGGGCACCCGGCGCGGCGCTGACGGTGTTGCCGACGTTGCCTTCGCCGGTCGTCTCGACGCTGCTCACCTGATAGTAGTAGGTGACGCCGGCCGTCACACCCGTGTCGGCATAGGTCGTGCCGGTCAGCCCGGTCTTGAAGCTCAGGAAACTGGAGTTGTCCGTGGAGCGGTAGACGTCATAGGAAGTCGCGCCCGTCACCGTTGTCCAGACCAGGGTGATCTGCCCTGCGCCGGACGTGGCCGTTGTGGTCGGTCCTGCCGCGTGGGCTGAGCCGGTCTTGATCCTCGCTTCGGCGGACTGGGCGCCCGCCCCGGCACTGTTGACGGCAGCGACCTTGTAGTAATAGGTCGTGCCCGCCGTGACCGAGCTGTCGTAGGTGTAGACACCGAACTGGTTGGCGCTGGTGATGCCGACGGCGTAGGGGGTTGCGCCCTCGCCGCCTGTCGTGGTGGAGCGGTAGAGGTTGTAGCTCGTCGCGCCGACGACGGGGTTCCAGTAGAGAAGACTCGATCCGGCACCGTTGGGTACCCCTCGGATGCCGGTGGGGGCGGCCAGGACGCTGGAGCCGACCTGAGCGCTGGCCACGTTGCTGGGGGTGGACTCGCCGTCGGCGTTGACCGGATCTATGGCGTAGTAATAAAGGACGCCGCTCGCGACCGTCGTGTCCGTGTAGGTCGTGCCGGCGACCTCCTTGGCGATCTGCTGGAAGGTGTAGTTATCCGTACAGCGGAAGACATTATAGCTCGCGGCTCCGGCAATGCTGCTCCAAGTCAACTTGATCTGACTGCCTAAGACGTTGGCGACGAGTAAGGGTGCGGTCAGGGCGGTCACACCGGGCGTGCCGCTGACCTCGGCGGATTTGGCGCCCTCCCCGGCGAGGCCGACGGTTGTGACTTTGTAGTAGTAGCGTGTCCCGCTCACGACAATGGGGTCGCTATAGTAATAGCCGTACTGATTGGAGGTGGTGATTCCGATGGCGTAGGGGACCATGCCCTCGCCGCCCGCCGTCGTGGAGCGGTAGACGTTGTAGGACGCCGCGCCTACAACGCCGCCCCAGGCGACCGCAACGGTGCTGCCGGACACGTGGGCGCGGATGAGGGTGGGCGCGGGCAGGGCCGCGATGCCGGGCGTGGCACTGACCGTGGCGCTGTTCGCCCCGACACCGACCGTGCTGACTCCGACGACGATGTAGTAATAGGTGACGCCCGCCGTGACGGCCGTGTCGGTGAAAGTCGTCGCGGTCAGGCCCGTCCGGTAGTAGGTGAAGTTGTAGTTGTCGGTGGAGCGGTAGACGTCGTAGGACGTCGCGCCGGTCGCTGCGCTCCAGTTCAGCACGACCTGAGTGGCAGTGGAGGAAGCGCTCACGGCGACTGTGCTTGGGACCGTGCCGCCCGGCGTGGCCGAGGTCTCCGCCGATTGGGCGCTCTGAGACGAGACATTGACGGCCGTAACCGTGTAATAGTAGGTCGTGCCGCTCGTCAGCCCGCCGTCGTAGAAGTAAAACGTGCTGTAGGTGGCGCTGGTGACGTTCACGGCATAGGGGGCCGACCCTTCGCCCCCTGGCGTCAGGCTGCGGAAGACGTCGTAAGAAGACGCGCCCGGCACCGGGTTCCAGCGGACGTAGAGGGCGGTGCTGCCGTTCGGATAGGCGAGGACGCCGGTCGGCGTGGGCAAGCCGGTGATGCCGGGCGTCGCGCTGACGGTGTTGCTGTTGCCGCCCTGGCCTACTGCACTGGCGCCCTGGACGAAATAGTAGTAGGTGACGCCGATCGTCACGGCCGTGTCGGTGAACGTCGTCCCGGTCAGCCCGCTGCTGATCTGGAGGAAGTTATAATTGTCGGTGCAGCGGTAGACACTGTACGTGGCCGCTCCGGGGACGGCGCTCCAGTTCAGGACGACCTGGGAGGAGCTGGACGCGGCGGTCAGGGTCGGCGCCGCCGGGACCGTGCCCCCCGTCATGGCGGAGACTTCGGCCGACGGGGCGCTCTGGGACGATCCGCTGACGGCCGTGACGGTGTAATAGTAGGTCGTGCTCGCCGCCTCGTTGTAGTCGTTGAAGTAGTACAGGCCGTAGGACGCGGAAGTGAGGTTCGTCGCGTAGGGGACGGCCCCCTCGCCGCCCGGCGTGGTGGAGCGGTACAGGTTGTAGGAGGATGCGCCGGTGACGGGGTTCCAGTAGACCGCGTTGGCGTTGGAGTAGCCGGAGATCGGGAACGCATGAACGCCTGTCGGCGCGGGCAGGCCGGACGCGCCGGGCGTGGCGCTGACGGTGTTGCTGCCGGTGCTCTCGCCCGCCGTCTGGTCCGACGCCACGTAGTAGTAGTAGGTGACGCCCGCCGCCACGGCGTTGTCGGCGTAGGTGCTGGCCGAGATCCTGGTCGCAAGGACGGTGAAGTTGGAGTTGTCCGTGGAGCGGCGCAGGGTGTAGCCGGCTGCGCCCGTAACGGCGTTCCAGGTCAGCGTGACCTGGGTGGCGGCAGCGGCGGCGGTTAGGGTGGGGGCGGCCAGCGCGGTGGCGCCCAGCGTGGCGGATGCCTCGGCGGACTGGGCGCTTTCCGCGCCGCCATTCACGGCCGTGACTTTGTAGTAGTAGGTCGTGCCGGCCGTGACGCTGTAGTCGTTCAGGTAAAACCCGTACTGGCTGGCGCTGGTGAGGCCGGTCGCGAGAGGAACCTGGCCCTCGCCACCCGCCGTCGTGCTGCGGTAGACGTTGTAGGACGACGCGCCGGGCACGGCGTTCCAGTAGAAGGTGACGTGGTCGTTGGAGTTGAACGCGGACACCCCCGTCGGGGCGGGCAGCATGGCTGCGCCGGGCGTCGCCGCCGCGTGGGCGCTGACCGTGCCCTCGCCGCTGGCGCTGACGGCGGCCACCTCGTAGTAGTAGGTGACGCCGTTGGTCAGTCCCGTGTCGGTGTACGTCGTGGCATTGAAGTTGGACTTGATCTCGACGAAGTTATAGTTGTCCGTGCTGCGGTACAAGTTGTAGCCGGTCGCTCCCGTGACGACGCTCCACCGGGCGATGATCTGACCGCTGCCGGGCGTCAAAGCCAGGGTGGGGGCGGGGAGCTGCGTGCTGCCCGGCGTCGCGATGGCTTCGTTGCTCAGGCCGCTCTCGCCGTTGCCGTCCACCGCGCTCATCTTATAGTAGTAGGTCGTGCCGTTTGTGACGCCCGAGTCGTTGTAGTTGCCGCCGGCGCCGGTGACGTAGGGCGAGGCCCCCTCGCCACCCGGCGTCAGGCCACGGTAGATGTTGTAGGAGGTTGCACCCGTCGAGCCGCCCGAGTAGAGAACGACGTAGCCGTTGTAGCCATAGGCGTCCAGCGCGACCGGGGTGGCCGGGGCGTAGCCGCCGGGCGTGGCGACGATGGTGTTGCTCGCGCTCCCCTGACCGTCTCTACTGACCGGGTAGACGCGGTAGTAGTAGGCGGTGCCGGAGACGACGTTTGTGTCCGGGAAGGTCGGGCCAGCCAGGTTCTTGAGATAGCACTGGTAGTTGCTGTTGTCCGTGCTGCGGTACAGGTTGTAGCTTGTCGCGCCCGTGATCGCCGTCCAGGTGAGGTTCACCTGAGTTGGCTGGGGCGAGGCGGTGAGGTTTGGGGCGGGGAGCAGGACGACGCCGGGTGTGGCGGAGACCTCTTTGGAGAAGACGCTCTCGCCAGAGATGTCCTCAGTGGTGATGGTGTAGTAGTAGGTCGTCCCGTTGACAGCCGTGCTGTCTGTGTAGGCATCCTGGTAGTATGTGCTGCCGGTAATGCCGGTCACGAGTGGCGTCGCCCCTTCGCCCCCGGCTGTTGTCGCCCGGTAAACGTTATAGGAGAAGGCCCCCGGTGCGGGGTTCCAGGAGAGGGCCACGCTGCCGCTCGCCGCCGTGGCCGCCGTACCGGTCGGCTGAGGCGTCTGTGCCGAGGCGCGGGTCGGGGCGAGGATCAGGGCCAGGAGGAATGCCACGGCGAGCAGTGCCGGGGCCGACCAGGAGCCGGACCGAGAGCCGGACCGAGAGCCGGATCGAGAATTGCGAGGGCGCATCATGACGAATGCCTTTCTTCCGCCGCAGCGTGGGACATGCGGGTGAAACAAGCTGAGCTATTAGCGAGCATAACTGAAGAGCAAAGATAAACAATGAAAACCGTAAGCGTCAGGAGATGGATAAGCCCTTTGCCACGGGGGTACGGTCAGTGACATCACATTATAACATGACATCGTTAAACCCGCGTTAAATCTCGCCGGGTGGGAGGATTCTTCCCGATTATTTTTCCGTTACCGATGCGTGGGACTAGGACAATGCCTTAGGGCGATGACTGGAAACCGCAGTTGTCACGAGGGGACCAGAAGACCGGCGACTGCGGCGGGATGGATTTGCCCTCTAGTACTCGACTTAGTGCATAATTCATGCCAAGTTGTGCTGCTCGAACAGTTTTTTTTAGCGTATTTGTACCGGCTTATTTTGGGAGCGATTCGAGACTCCTGCTGGGTAGACTGAGCCGGGTAGACTGAACGGAAGAAACGGAAACCAAACGCCCATGCCTCGCGACATCGTCCTCGGGAACGGGGAGCTTCTCGTCAACTTAGACCGTCACCTCTTCATCCGCGACCTCTACTATCCTTACGTCGGTTGGGCCAACCACGTCGGCGGGCACCGCTGCCGGATCGGCGTCTGGATGTCAGGCGGCGCGTTCGCCTGGCTGGACGATCCCGCCTGGGAGTGGCAGATCAAGTATGAAACGGACACTTTAGTCACGGACTGCTCGGCCCACCATCCGAGCCTCGGCCTGCGCCTGAAGGCTGCCCAGGCCGTGCTGCACGACGCCAACGTCTTCGTGCAGCGGTTCCGGCTCCAGAACACCTACGGGGAGGCGCGGGAGGTTCGGCTCTTTTTCGCCCATGACCTGCGGATTGACGAGAGCGACATCGGCGACACGGCGTTCTACGACCCCTACGCCGACGCGATGGTCCACTACAAGCGTGACCGATACTTTCTGTTTGGCGGCCGGGTCGGCGAAGGCGCTCCCGAAGACGGCGACGGGATGACGCAGTACGCCTGCGGTGAGAAGGGGTTTCGCGGGGCGGAGGGTGCCTGGCGCGATGCGGAAGACGGGCGGCTCTCCCAGAACGCTATCGCGCAGGGGGCCGTGGACAGCGTCGTCGGCTACTCGCTGACAGTGCCCGGCCAGGGGGAGGCTGTCCTGCGGACGTGGATGGCGGCCGGCGGGACGCAGGAAGAGGTCACGCAGATGCAGGCCGCCCTGCGGAAGCGCGGCTTCGAAGAGGCCCTGGCCGAGACCGCCGGACATGACGGGACGTACGCCCTCCGGCGCACGGATCTGGACCTCCTGCCGCCGCGCGTCGCCGAGCTGTTCACGCGGAGCCTCTTGGTTATCCGAACGCAAGTGGACAAGCGCGGGGCCATCCTTGCATCCAACGACAGCGATATCATGGAGACGGCCCGCGCCCATTACTCGTATGTGTGGCCGCGCGACGGGGCGCTGGTCTCGTTCGCCCTGGACCGGGTCGGCCTATCCGATCTGACGCGCCCGTTCTTCGAGTTCTGCGCCCGTGTCCTGCCAAAAGACCGGGCCGCCCTGATGCACAAGTATGGGCCGGATGGCACCGTCGGGGCGTCCTGGCACCCGTGGTTTATCGAAGGCGAGGGGCCGGAGATCCCGTTTCAGGAGGACGGGACGGCCCTGGTTGTCTGGTCGTTCCGGCAGCACTTCGCTAAATACGGCGATCGGGAATTTGCGGACACGATCTATCGCACGCTGATCAAGCCCGCCGCAGAGTTTATGGCCGCCTATCGGGACGCTGAGACGGGCCTGCCGCTGGCCTCGTGGGACATCTGGGAGGAGCGGCGCGGTACGCACGTCTTCACGACCGCCGCCGTGTCCGCCGCCCTCCAGGCCGCATCGGAACTGGCGTTGGAACTGGGAGATGCCGCCTCCGCGCCCCTCTTCGCAACAGCCGGGGCGGAAGTCAAGGCTGCTCTGCTCTCTCACTTTTGGGACGCGGATACGGACTCGTTCGCCCGCATGGTGACGCGGGGCAGCGACGGCACGTGGACGCGGGACATGACCTGTGATGCCTCGGCCTACGCTCTGTTTGCCTTTGGCGTCCTGCCCGCCGGTGACCCCAAGGTCGAGGCCATGATGGGGAGGATGGGTCGCAGGCTGTGGGTTAAATCTGCGGCGGGAGGCCTGGCCCGTTATGAGCGGGACTACTACTTCCGCGTCTCGGACGACTTTGAGAACGTGCCGGGCAACCCGTGGATCATCTGCACCCTCTGGCTGGCTGATTGGTACATTGCCAACGCCAAGCGCAAGTCCGATTTAAAAGGCGCCTTAGATTTGCTGGAATGGGTGACCCGCTGCGCCCCTCCCACGGGCGTCTTGTCCGAGCAGGTGCATCCCTACACACTCGCGCTGCTCTCCGTCGCCCCGCTGACGTGGTCCCACGCCCAGTTTGTGACGACGGCCTGCGCGTATCTGGACAAGCTGGGGGCGCTGGAGATGTGAGGGGGCGTGGCCGGGAAAAATGCGTGGGCAAAGGGAGAGAAGAGGGCGGGGGCCTCCACCCTCCATGCCGCCGTTCAAAGTGGCGGCCTCCATCCGAAGATGCGCCTCGGGTTTCAACCCGTGGCGGACCTGTCCTTTTCTGCCGTTCCTCCGCCTCCAACTACCAGCCCCTCCGCCGTCAACCAGTCGTAACAGCCCTGGAACATCGCTTCCAGTGGGCCGGCTTGGTAGCCCAACTCCCGCGCTGCCTTGTCGCTGCGGCAGCGCAGGGTGATGGACAGCAGCATCGCCATTTCGGGCGTCATGTCAGGCTCCTTGTGCGTGATCCGTGACTGCATCTCGGACAGGCCACCGGCGACGCGGAGCGCGAGGGCGGGGATAGGTTTCTCGGCGACTTTATGGCCCAGAAGCCGGCCGACGATCTGAAAGGCCTGCATGTACGTCGCCTGTGTCCCGGCCAGGATGTAGTTCTCCCCGGCCCGGCCCCGCTCGAAGG
>JAYTRQ010000632.1:0-3354 GCA_043746125.1 Armatimonadota bacterium
GCTCAGGCCCGCGCGACCTCGCTGGCTTCCCGGTCTCTGGCGGGGCGAGGCGGTCGGGGCGGAGTCACCTGGGTGGCCGATCCCGCAAATGCCGGTCACCCCTCCGGAGCGCTCTCAGCCCGCGCCCTCGCTATCTACTCCCCGTACCGTGCCCTGGTCCGGCGCTGGAACCGGCGGCTGTCCGAGTCCGACGTGGACCGGATCACGACCAGCGTCCTGTACTTCAGCGACGTGAACGGCATAGACCCCCGCCTCGTCATCGCGACCATCATCGCCGAGTCGGACTTTGACGTCTTCTCCACCTCACGGGCCGGCGCGATGGGCCTGGCCCAGATCATGCCCGATGAGGCCCGGTCCCTGGGCGTCACGAACGCCTACGACCCCGTCCAGAACATCGGCGCGGCGACCCGTCTGCTGCGCTCCCATTTAGACAAGTACGGCGGCGCCCCGGCCGGGGGCGGCGTCATCCCCCTGAGCCAGATCGCGCTGACGATGGCTGCCTACAACGCCGGGCCGGGCGCCGTCCACAAGTACCACGGCGTCCCGCCCTACCGCGAGACGCAGCGCTACGTCGCCCGCATCCAGGCGCTGTACAAGAAGATGTGCGCGGGGTCGTAGGGGGCTAGGAGCCAGCGGTTGAAACCGCCGCTCGGCGGCGAAGCGCCAAGTCTCGGCCTGCGCCGAGACAAGAGGGAATGGCGTGGGCCTTCTCCTATCTTTCCTCGACGCAGGTCGAGGAGTGGCGTCCGCGCCACCGAGCGGCGTTTTCAACCGCTGGCTCTCCCGTCCGTATTCCCTCCCTCCCGCCACTCTCCCGTCCCTATTCCCTCCCTTCTCGCCACCGCCCGCACAGCTCCCGCGCCGCCCCGCCCCACTCCGGGTACTCAAACGTAAAGCCACCCGCCAGTAGCCGCCCCGGAACCACGCGGCGGCTCTTCAAGATCAGTTCTGTCTCCGTCCCCAGCACCCGTGCCCCGACCTCCAGCATCCATGCCGTCGCCGGCAGGCCGAACTTGATCCCCCAGGCCGCCCGCAAATCCGCCATAAACTCGGCGTATGGCAGCGGGTTCGGCGCGGCCAGGTTCACCGGGCCGAACACCTCCCCGTGTTCGATCAGCCACAGGAGTGCCCGCACGAAATCATCTCCGTGAATCCACGACACATACTGCCGGCCGCTCCCCGCCGGCCCGCCCAGGCCGCGCCGGGTCAGGCCGAGCAGCGTGTCGAAGATGCCGCCTTTGTCCGCGCTCATCACCATCGCCGAGCGCAGGGCCACATGGCGCGTCTGCGGCGTGTCCGCCGCGTTCAACGCCGCTTCCCAGGCCCGAGCGACGTCCAGGCTGAAACGCCAGGTATCCGGCAGGTCCGGCTCATCCCCACCGAGTATGCCCATCGCCTCATCGTTAGGCGCATCCAGGCGGTGCGCGTAGATCGTCGCCGTGCTCATCTGGAGCCAGACGGGGGTCGGCTGGGCCGACCGGGCGATGGCCTCGCCCACGACCCGCGTCGAGTGGACGCGCGAGTCGGTGATGGCCTTGCGATTGGCGCCGTCATACCGGCAGTTGACGCTCCGTCCGGCCAGATTGACGATGGCGTCTGCGCCGTCCAATTCGGCCGCCCAGTCGCCCAGAGTTTCGGCGTCCCAAGGCACCGTCCGCCAGGGCGCAGGGGTGGGGTTGCGGCTCAGGACGACCACGTCGTGATGCTGTTCGTGGAAGGCGCAGGCGAGCAGCGTGCCGACCTGTCCGCTGCCGCCGGGGATGACGATTTTCATTGGTGTCTTTCACTGCTGGTATTGTTTGGTGTCGGGAGGCGTCGCAACCTTTATTGGAACAGGATGCGAGTCAGATAGATCGGTATCCAAATGATGCTTCCTAAAACGGCGCTCATCCCCACACGCTTCGCCCGAACGGATTTGGCGAAGATTGCCATCGGCAAACCGATTAGCAGTACAGGCACAGCGGCTATGAAAAACGTATAAGGCGTAGCCACCAGCACGATGACGAAGACCATGACATCAAGGGCGACGGCAGACCAATTCCGATGCTTCATTGGTTGGCACCTGACTTATTGTGAATCCGGCGCTTCAGCGGCGTTTTTCGCTCTTGCGCTCCCTGTGTCCGCGCCATTCCCTAAACACCCCGCCCCTCCTCCGACTCGGCTGCCCGCTTGATTGTGAGGGCGCGGGCCTCCATAACCGCTCGCATCCGGCCCCTCAGAAGGACGCGGTCAAAAAACGCCCCCAGCGGACCGAACGGGCTTTGGTACGAAAACGTGTCCGTCATCACGGTCTGCCCGTCGTCTCGCGCCTGGAACCAGTAGACGTGGCCGAAATGGGCGAACGGCCCGGCGCACTGGGTGTCGGCAAAGCCGTGGGGCCGGTCAAACGACGTGATCTCCGTCGTCAGCGCGAACCGCAGGCCGAAGAAGCGGGCGGTCCAGGTCGTCCGGTCGCCCGGCCCGGAGAAGCCGGACGTGCGGCCTTTCCGGGCCAGGCCCGCGATCCCAGCCGCCCCCGCCGCATGGAGGTCTACGCTCCGGGCCAGGTCGAAGCAGCGTTCCGGGGGCGCTTGGATGAGCGTTTGGGTCCGTAAAGTGATCACGCCTGGGCTGTCTCCCGCAGGCCGAGATACGTCCACTCATACCGCCCGCCGCTCGTGCGGAACGCGCTGTCCAATATAGCGCCGTCCGCCTTCCACTTGTCCAGCAGGGGACACGTCAGGTACAGCACTTCCATCGGCTCATAGCCACGATCTTCTTTGTGCAGGTCCACCCGCGTCAAACGACCGGGGTAGCGGGACAGGCCGTAGCTCGTGACCCCCTGGGCGATGAACGCGCCGAAGTCGTCCGGCGTGTCGAACAAGGCGGACGGGGCGGGGGCGCACGGTTTGACCGTTGCCCGGAAGGGCGGACCGCCGTGGGCGTCTTCCGCCGTCAGTGTCGTCTCGCCGCCTTGGTGCGCGATACCCGCCGCCGCGTACGGGTGCTGACAGGAGAAGCCCAACCCGGTGAACCAGGCCCCGAAGGCGGACGATGTCTGCCGCTCCGTCACGAACACGGCCGGGCTTGGCCCGTCCAGGACGGCGTAGCGCGGGGCGCAGGAGACGCTGTTTAGGCCGTAGAAGGCTGGTGAGAGGGGCGCGGGCGTAATGCCACGCAGATCCAGGAGGCAGAAAGAGGCAACGCCCCACCCCCGGACCGTCTGTGGCGTAAGCCAGGGCGCGGGCAGATACTCGGCCAATGCAGCAGGCGGCAGGCGAAAGTTGAAGATGTAACGCTCGGCGAGTTCGGCCCGGACGGGTGGGATGAGGTTCATGGCAGATCTCCTAGCGACGAGTGTCCGGGCCTTGCACG
>JAYTRQ010000633.1:0-10366 GCA_043746125.1 Armatimonadota bacterium
CACCCCACCCTCTCGTTCAAGGACCGCGTGGTCGCCGTCGCACTCTCCAAGGCCCGCGAGTTCGGCTTTGAGACCGTTGGCTGCGCGTCTACGGGCAACCTCGCAAACTCCGTCGCCGCCCATGCCGCTGAGGGCGGGTTTGAGGCGTACGTCTTCATCCCGCACGACTTGGAGTTGGGCAAGGTCGTCGGGACGCTGATCTACGGCGCGAACGTCCTGAGCGTCCAGGGCAATTATGATGAAGTCAATAGGCTCTGTTCCGAAGTGGCCGGCAAGTACGGCTGGGGCCTGGTGAACGTCAACCTGCGGCCCTTTTACGGGGACGGGTCCAAGTCCTACGGCTACGAGATCGCCGAGCAATTGGGCTGGAAGGCCCCCCAGCATATCGTCTGCCCCTCGGCGGGCGGGTCGCTGGTGACGAAGATCTACAAGGCGCTGTCGGAGTTCAGCAAGCTGGGCATCATCGACGGCGTGCCGACCAAGATGTACGTCGCCCAGGCGACCGGATGCAACCCTATCTCCACGATGGTCAAGGAGCGGTCCGAGATCATGAAGCCGGTCCGGCCCAACACCATCGCCAAGTCCATTGCCATCGGCAACCCCGCCGACGGATACTACGCGGCCGAGACCTGCCGCAAGTCCGGCGGCTGGGCCGAGGACGTCACCGACGAAGAGGTGGTGGAGGGCATCGAACTTCTGGCCCGCACGGAGGGCATCTTCACTGAAACGGCCGGCGGCGTGACCGTGGCCGTCACCCGCAAGCTGATCCAGCAGGGGGTCATCCCCAAGGACGAGAGCGTGGTCATCTGCATCACGGGCAACGGCCTGAAGACGATTGACGCCGTGCTGGGCAGGCTGAACAAGACCATCCCCATTCAGCCGTCCCTCGCCTCGCTGGAAGAGGCTCTGGCCGCCCGCGCCCACGCGCTGCCAGCCGAGACGGTCCAAGCCAAAGAACTGGCGGCGGTTTAGAAACGACACGCAATGAAAGCCTACCGAGAGAACCTTGCGCCCGACGAAGAGGCGCGTTACCTGAAGATGCGGGAGGAAGACGCTGCCGCGCCGCGCCAGTTCGTCAACTTCGCCTTCTACAAGCTCGACCCCCTGTTCCGCCGCGAACTGAGCGAGGCCGAACGCAGCGACGCCGCCTGTGAACTCGGCGCGGTCATCGAAGAGGCCAAATCCAAGTTCCTCCTCTACCCGTACAGCACACTCGGCATCCGGCCCGAGTGCGACTTCATGCTCTGGCGCATCTCCTACCATTTGGAAGACTTCGAGGAGATGACGGCAGCCCTTCTCCGCACCCGCATGGGCCAGTACCTTTCCACGCCGTACTCGTATCTGGCGATGACCAAGACGAGCATCTATGTGGACGAACACGAATTTGAGGACCGCGAGGCGGGCCGCAAGCAGATCGTCATCGGCGGCGGCAAGTACCTGTTCGTGTATCCCTTCATCAAGACCCGCGCCTGGTACCGGCTCACCCCCGACGAGCGCAAGCGGGCCATGCGCGAGCACATCACGGTCGGCCACGACTACCCCAGCATCAAGCTGAACACGACCTACTCGTTCGGCTTGGACGACCAGGAGTTCGTAGTCGCTTTCGAGAGCGACTACCCGCAGGACTTCCTGGACCTAGTCCACACGTTGCGCGAGTCCGAGGCCAGCGCCTACACCGAGCGCGACGTCCCTGTGTTCACCTGTCTGCGCCAGGACGTCACGACCATACTAAAGCACACCGGCGGGGTCAAGTAACCCGCGCCGCTTGGAGAACATCACACCATGCCCGTCAGCGTCTTGATCCCTACCCCCCTGCGTAATCTGACGCAGAACCAGGACACCGTGCCCATCGAGGCAAGCAGCGTCACCGAGATGGTAAACGCCCTGGAGGCCGCCTACCCCGGCATGGGGGGCCGCCTGCGCGGCGATGACGGCACCCTGCGCCGGTTCATCAACGTCTACGTCAACGACGAGGACATCCGCTTCCTTCAAGGAGCCGACACGCCCCTCAAAGATGGCGACCAGATTTCTATCGTCCCAGCCATCGCGGGGGGGTTCTAACTATGGCAGTCGAGCGCGTCAACCTGACTTTCAGCAAGCTGATGGTAAACCAGCCCATTATCTACAACCTGGGCAAGAAGTACCGGCTCATCACCGTAATCGAGCGGGCTAACGTCTCCGAAGAGGCTGGCTGGATGCAGATCGCCTTCAACGGCGACCCGGACGAGGTCCAGCGGGCCATCGCCGACCTGAACACGATGGGCGTCACCGTCACCCCAGCGGGCGTTGCGACCCTCTCGTAATCTTTCCCCATTCTTAACGCCCCGGCGCCGCCCGCACCGGGGCGTTTGCGCGCCAAGCAAGGGCTCCTCCATGCTCCACGCCACTTTTCGCCGTCTCCAGCAGTCCCTTGGCGATCAGCCCCAGGCCGAGTTAGATCGCTGGCTGCGCCGAGCAGATCGCCCAAGCGGAGCGGCTTATTGGCGCGTCAGACACCCTTGGAGGCCCTAAGAGCCTGGCCGGAGAGGCCGAAGCGGCAATGGAAGACATCGGCCAGGCCGCCAGAGCGTACAGGATTCACTGCGTCGGCCACGGCCACATTGACATGGACTGGATGTGGAGCTGGCCCGATGCATGGACACTCTCTCTGCTGCCGGACACATGGGAAGGCCGTGAGGAGCGGCGTCTTGTGGCGGAAGGTCAGGCGAATGCGGCTTTTGAAGCCGGGGCTGGGCTGGGCGCCCGTCAAACGGGCCTTTCTCAGAGCCGGGGCGGCGGCCGGAAGTTCCGGCTGTACGTGGTCTACAACCCGTGCGCCTGGTCGCGCTCGGAGCGCGTCGCGGTCGCTTTGTACGACACCGGCCGCCTTCGACGCCCTGGACGTGCCCGCCCTGGGCTACCGAACGTGCCTGCTCTGCGAGGGCGAGGCCGAATCGCCCGCCGCGCCGGTCACGCCCACGCCCACCGGCTGGTTTGAGACGCCATGGCTGCGCTTCCGCCTGGACCGGGAGCGGGGCGGCCTGGCTGAACTATGGGACAAGCGAACCGGCGCGTGCCTGACCGGACCGGGGGAGTGCCCCTTGGGGGCGTGGGCCTTCGTCTCCGAAATACCGCAGGGGATGACCGCCTGGGTGCTGGGCCGCGAGGTTGCCGAGCCGTTGACTTTGCTGTCGTCGCGGTTCGAGTTTACGGGGGCGTCCGTCAACAGGGGCACCGGTGTCCCCCAGGACCTGTCACTACTCGGCGGCCGGGCGACGTGGCATTTGGCCGTACCCGGCACTTCCAGCACAGTCCGTCTGGCCCTGGCGATCCACGCCCTGTCCCCGCGCCTGGACTTCGAGGCCGAAGTGGACTGGCGCGAGATCGGCGACGAGACCAAAGGCATTCCGGGCCTCACGGTCCGGTTCCCGCTTGCCCTTTCGGGCGTCACGAGCCGCTACGAAGCCCCGTTCGGCAGCGTCGAACGATCCCTGACCGGCGGCGAAGAAGTGCCCACCCTCCGATACGCTCATCTGTCAGGCACGGCCAAAAGGGCGGACAGCGCAGGTGTGCCCGCCGGGGCGACGTTGCTTCAAGACTGCAAGTACGGACACTCGGTCCATTCCACGCCGGACGGGACCGAACTGCACGTGCGAGGCGTCCGGTCTTCGTTCGACCCCAACCCGACGCCCGAAGTCTCCAAGCACACCGTCCGCTACGCGCTGTTCCTGCACGACGCGCCCACTGCGCCGTCCGACCTGGCGCGTTTAGGGGCCGCCTGGAACCACCCCCTTCTGCCCCTATCCGCTGGCCTGCAAGAGGGGAAGATTGCGCCCCGGCAGGGTTCCGTCTCAGTCGAGACGTCGAATATCCTTCTAACCGCCCTCAAGCCCGCCGAAGACGGTGCGGGCTTTGTCATACGTCTGGTGGAGATGGACGGACAGGCGTGTGAAGCCGTCGTCTCGCTCGATCCGGCCTTCACCGCCGGGCTAACGCGGGCGCAGACGCTGGACGTCCTGGAGCGGCCCGCCGCCGGTACGGCGTCCTGGGAGGCCGGAACGCTGCGCGTGTCGGTGCCGGCTTTAGGAATCGTCACGGTCGGGTTGTCGTAGGAAGACGCAGAGCCTCCCTACCCAACCGCCCATCTATTCCGTTACACACTCTCAAGAGGCATTCTTATGAAGCGCAGTGAAGTTATCGCCCATCGGGCGCGGGTCTGGCAGCAACTGGAAGACGCAGGCGTACCGCTTACGCCCGACACACAGATCGAGATCGCTGACTTCGGCCTGGGCCGGTTCGAGCGCGAGGGCTTGGGGATCGTCATCCGGGTCAACGAGACGGAATATTGCAGCAAGTACCTGACGCTGTTCCCAGGCCAGGAGTGCCCTAGGCACTATCACAAGCTCAAAAAAGAGACGTTCTTTGCGCTTCAAGGTATTGTGGAGCTGAACGTGGACGGCGAAAAAGTTTCCCTGGCGCCCGGTCAGAGCTACACGCTGAGGCCCGGCAGTTGGCACTCGTTCCGCTCGGAGGCGGGCGCGGTAATTGAAGAGGTCTCGACTCACGACGAGAACAGCGATTCCTACTTTGAAGACCCCACTATTGTGCGCGCCCCGGCGGAGGAGTAACCCCTCCCATTGCGCAAGGGAAACGACTTGTCGTGGATGGGTTACTTCTCCGCCTCCATGCGCTCCGCCGTCACCGACTCGTCCCCGTGCAGGATATTCTGAGACTCTTTGCTCTCCAGCGGTACGCCCTGCGACCGCAGGAACATCGGTGGGGTTGGCTGGGTCAGACGGGGATACAGGCGAAATAGAATCACCTGGATGCTGCCCGCAATCGGCACGGAGAGCAACATCCCCCACAGGCCGAATAGCTCCCCGCCCATCACCAGGGCGAACAGGGCCAGGACCGGGTGCAGTCCCACGCCACCACCGACCACGCGCGGCGTCACCACGTTGTCGAAAACCTGGTTCAACGCCAGCGTTGCCCCCACAGCGATGCCGCCGAACGCCAAGCCGCTCTGATGGTCGGCCGATGCCGCCGCGAAGGCGACCACGAACGTGACGATGGCCGTTGCCGCCGAGCCTAAGTACGGGACGGCGTACAGAACGCCCGCCACTGCGCCGACCAAGAGGGCGTAGTGAGCAAGCGAGTGGTGAAGAATGCTCAGGCTGTACAAGAGACCGATGGTGAAGGCCCCGTACAGGGCGCAGACAATGAGCAGGCCGCGCAGATAGTCTGAGAAGACCCCGCCGACGTCCCGGCCCATCTCACCCATCGCCCCACGCGACCGCTCCGGGGCCAGGAAGAACAGGCGGGCGCGGAGCCGGTCCAGATCAACGAGCAGGAAGAAGCCGATGATGAGCGAGAGCACCATCTGGATGATCAGTGTCACTGAGCCGACCAGGAAGCCGTACAGGTGGCCGCTGGCCTCGCTCAAGTAGCCGGAAGCACGAGCCGAGAGTTGACCGGACAACTGCGCGAAATTAGTGGGCAGCTTGACCGGGCCGATCTTAGGGTGAGCCGTCAGAAACTTGTCCGCGTTGGTCTGGACTGTGGCGACGTAGCCCGGCCCGTTCGTCGCAAGGTCACTAGCCTGGCCGATGAGAGCCGGGATGGTCAGCCAGCCCAGCCCGACGAGGATCAGCAGGAACAGGCCGAACACAAGTCCGGTTGCAGGCATCCGAGCCATACCCCCCTTGGTCAGTTTTCGGACCAGCGGGTCCAGCAGCAGGGCCAGCGCGCCACCGATCAGGAACGGCGTGGAGACGGCCAAAGTCGCCTCCCCGAACCGGCGAGCGAAGAGGGCTAGGACGACCAGGAGCGCTACGCCCAGGGCGAAAAGGAAGCCGGCCCGTACGGTCTCGCGCGGCGGCACAGTGTTGGGGACAATCATGGGAGGATTGTACCCGACTCAGTCTCCCTCTTTTTCACCGTTCGGCCCGGCAGGAAACCTGCCGCTTGCTGGAGTATAGTAGGCGTATGACGACAGCACAACGATTTCTGGCCTTTGATCTGGGCGCGGAAAGCGGCCGAGGCATTTTAGGCCGCTTCAACGGCGAGCGTCTGACGCTGGAAGAGGTGGGCCGCTTCGCCACCGGCCAGGGCGACGACGATTTGGGCGCGGACGGCGTTCGGCGCTGGGACGTCGGCCGCATCGGGAGCGAGATCACCAGCCTGCTCACTCAGGCGGAGGCATCGGTGGGGACGCTCGACGGCGTCGGCGTGGATAGCTGGGGCGTAGACTTCGGCCTACTCGACGACCAGGGCCGGCTCTTAGAAGCGCCCGTCCATTACCGAGATGCCCGGCACCCAGTCTCCATGCGGGACGTCCACGAGGTCATCCCGCCGCAGGACATCTGGGACGCCACGGGCGTCCAATTCATGCCGTTCAATACCCTGTACCAGCTCCATGCGCTCCAAGCCCGTGCGCCGGGCCTGCTGGACCGGGCCAGCCGCCTCCTGATGATGCCGGACCTCCTGCATCACCAGTTGACGGCGGGGCAAAGCCGGGTCAACGAAATCACCAATGCCAGCACGACCCAGTTGGTAAACCCCCGGACGCGGCAGTGGGAGCCATCCCTGTTGACTCGTTTAGGTCTGCCCTCCCACTTTTTGGGCGAGATCGTGCCGGCCGGTTCGCGCGTCGGCGTGACCCCGAGCGGCGTCCCCGTCTACGCCCCCGGGACCCACGACACGGCTTCGGCCGTTGCCGCCACGCCCGCCCAGTCCGGCACGCGCTGGGCCTTCCTCTCGTCCGGTACCTGGTCCCTGCTGGGCGTTGAGCTTGCTGCGCCCGACCTAAGCCGGGAGGCAGCCGCCTTGGGCTTCAGCAATGAACTAGGCGTCGGCGGAACAGTCCGCTTTCTGAAGAACATCATGGGCCTATGGCTGGTGCAGGAGTGCCGCCGGTCTCTGGCAAAGACTGATGGCCGCGAGTACACCTACGCCGAACTGACAACTCTGGCCGAAGCCGCCCCATCAGGCGGGCCAGTCGTGGACGCCACCGCGCACCGGTTCCTGGCCCCCGCCGACATGGCCCAAGAGGTCCACGCCGCCTGCGCCGAGTCCGGCCGAACGCCGCCCCAAGGCGTCGGTCCGCTCATCCGCTGCTGCCTGGACAGCCTGGCCGACGCCTACCGCCAGGCTCTGTCCGACCTGGAACGGCTGGGCGGCGCAAAGGTTGACGTCCTGCACATCGTCGGCGGCGGGTCCCAGAACCGTCTGCTGAACCAGCTCACAGCCAACGCCTGCGGCATCCCCGTCGTCGCTGGCCCGTTTGAGGCGACGGCCGTCGGCAACGTCCTGGCGCAGCTCGTCGCGTCCGGGACCGTGGCGGACTGGGCACAGGCCCGACAGGTGGCACGGCTCTCGTTCCCGACGGAGACGTTTACAGGATAATTCCTATCCCTGGTCCGTTCACATTCGTTCCGGTCCTGTCCCTTCCCTCGGAGGGAAGGGCTTCGGACTATGGCAGAGGTTGGGGTCCTCTCATCCACACCCTGCCGCTCTCGATTGGTTTCCGAAGCCCTTCCCTCCGAGGGAAGGGACAGGACCGGAACGAATGTGAACGGACCAGGGATAGGACCCGCCCAACGAAAAGAGACCCCTTCCATGCTCGACCGCGACACCAAACTCGCTGAACTGCTCCAACTCTCCCACACTCTGGGCGACCCCACCCACGACTGGGCTATTCTCGGCGAAGGCAACACGTCCACCGCCCTGAGCGACGATACCTTCCTGGTCAAAGCCAGTGGCTCCGAACTCCGCACGCTGACGGCCGAACAGGTCAGCGAGGTCCGCTTCCAGCCCGTTCTGGACGCCCTGGACGACACGCGTGAGTACACCGACACGCAGACTAAAGACCTGCTGCTCGGCGCGTGCGTCGGCGGCACGGGCCGGATGCCCTCGGTCGAGACCCTCCTGCACGCCTACCTGCTCACCCTGCCCGGCATCGCATTTGTCGGGCACACGCATGTGACTTCCATCAACGGCCTGCTCTGCTCCCAGGAGGGCTGGGAGGCGGTCCACGGCCGCGGGCGACTGTTCCCAGACGAGATCGTTGTCTGCGGTGTCGCCCCCTGCTGCGTTCCCTACGTGGACCCCGGCCTGCCCCTCGCCCGCGCCCTGCGGGACCAGGTTATCGCCTACGTCACGGAGTACGGGGCCGCGCCCAAAACGATCTACCTCCGCAACCACGGCTTCATCGCCCTGGGCAAATCAGCGACCGAAGTACGGAACGTGACGATGATGGCGGACAAGGCCGCCCGTATCCTGCTGGCCGCTTTGGCGTCCGGGACGCCGACGTATCTATCGCCGGGGAACGTCGAGCGCATCCACACGCGCCCGGACGAGCATTACCGCCAGAAGGCGCTGGGCATCCGGTAGCCGCTGCAACCTTTCGCAGCCCTGCGTGTCTCAGTCAGGGGAAGACGCGCGGGAGGGACCGATGAGCATCACAGACGAGTTCGCCCGGCTTCAAGAGCTGCACGAGAGTGGGGCGCTGACCGAGTCTGAGTTCACGGCGGCCAAGGCGAAGGTACTGACTGAGGGTGGCGGCCCGGCTGCGCAGAACGCCGGGCTGCAACGGGACGTCAGGCGGCTCGGCGTCCAGAACCAGATTCTTCAACTGGACCAGGACTGGGAGAAGGAGCGACGGGAATACATGGCCTATGGCAAACATGGCGACAGCTTTATCCCGACTTTCGGCAGCAGCATAATCCAAGCGGCCATGCTTTTCATTGTGGGGCTGGTGTTTTGTATGCTCATGCTCAACCCCAATCATCCTCACCCGGAGAAAGATGCAATCTTCCCTATCTTGGGCATTCCACTTATGATTACTGGGGTTTGGGTCGGAGTGAACGGCTGCACGAAAGCGAGCCGCTATGAACAGGCCGAAGCCCGCTACCAGCAGCGCCGGGCCGAACTCACCGACCAACTGAACCGACTCTAGGAACGCTCATGCCCGACCCTTCCCGTGCCGGTCTACTCTTGAGTGAAAGTCGCTTCGCGACTGAGGAGCAGATTGGATTAGGAGGGTAGGGGCAAGCCTTGCGCCTACGACAAGCGCGTCCTGAGACACGCCTTCAACCCCGGAGGGCTTCCAGTGCCGGGCCTTCCTCCGCTTTGGGTATACCTTACCCCAAAGGAGTAAACCCATGAGTGACACAATCGGCTTCGTCGGCCTGGGACAGATGGGGGCGGCAATGGCCACCAACCTGCTGAAAGCGGGATTCCCGCTGCGCATCTACAACCGGACGCCCGAGAAGGCCCGGCCGTTAGTAGAACAAGGCGTGGCGCAGGCGAACACACCCGCAGAAGCCGCCACGCTTGGCGGCGTTGTGGTCACGATGCTGACCAACGACGAGGCTTTAGGGGAAGTGACCTGGGGCACGGACGGGTTCGGGCCGGTACTGGGCATGGGTGGCATTCACCTGTCCATGAGTACGGTCGCGCCGGAGACTTCCCGGCGGTTGGCCGAGATACACAAGGGACACGGATCATACTTCGTCGCCGCCCCCGTCTTCGGCAAGCCGGACGCTGCCGCTGCGCAGAAGCTGTGGATCGCGATGTCCGGGAGTGAAGACGCCAAGGCTCGTGTCCGGCCCCTGCTGGACGCGATGGGCCAGGGCGTCTACGACTTCGGGGAGGATGCGGGGGCGGCAAGTGTCGTCAAGCTGACGGGGAACTTCCTGCTTGGCGCGGCCATTGAGGCGATGGCGGAGGCGTTCACGCTGGCCCAGAAGAGCGGCGTCCCGCGCCAGGCCGTTTATGAACTGTTCACGAGTACGCTGTTCGCCTGCCCAGTCTACAAGAACTACGGCAAACTGATCGCTGAGGAACGTTACCAGCCCATCGGCGCGGTCCCATCGCTGATCCGCAAGGACTTCGGCCTGATCTTGCAAGAGGCTAAGACGACCCAAACCCCGATGCCCCTGGCGAGCCTGGTCCACGACCGCTTGACGGCGATGGTTGCCAAAGGCCGCGAGGACCGGGACTGGGCTGGGTTTGCCCAGGAGGCCTCGGAGAGCGCCGGGCTGAAAAACGGCGACTGACACCTCGGGAACTTCGCGCCGCTTAAATACGCTATCAGAAACGTAAGAACACCAAAGGAGCTGACCATGCATAAAATCACCAAGATTTCCGCCGCCTTCGCCGCCCTCGTCGCCGTCGGCGGAAGCGCCCTCGCGCAGACCCCTCCACCTTCTCACCAGGGGATGCTGCACAACCTGCTCCACCGCCACCCGGCCCCCCAGCCGATGCCTGGCCATATGATGCCGAACGGCCATATGATGCCGAACGGCCATATGATGCCGGGCCACTCCGGCATGATGGGCTACCCTGGTATGATGCCGGGCCGCCCAGGAATGATGAGTGGGCATAT
>JAYTRQ010000634.1:0-3341 GCA_043746125.1 Armatimonadota bacterium
TGGACGGTCCGCAACCAGGATGGGACCGACCCGCATTCGGTGGAAGTCCTCAAGCCGACCTGCTACCTGTTCGACTTCGCGCCCAACCGCGCCCTGCAGCAGATTTCTGAGTACACCAACCGTCTGGACTTGAACGAGGGCATGACGGCCGAGGCCAAAGTGACCGAGTTCATCCGGTTCCTGCCGGTCCTGTGTTACGACGGCTACACGATGCAGCCGCTGAACGCCGCCGAACTACTGGACATCGTGGCGGTGGGGACGGCCTCCACGATGCTGGCGAAGCGCTGGCAGAGCGCCCAGATGGTGAGCGTCGACAACGTCACGCTGGAACGGCTTTTGAGCAACCCGGATGTTCTCAAAGCGCTGGAACAGATCGAGTCCTTCCGAAACTTGTCCAAAGACATCAGCCGCGTCATCGCCAGTGAAAAGGCGCTGAACACGGTCAAGAAAGAGAAGAACGCGACCGGAGCAAGCCTCACTTCGGAAGAAAAAGACAAAGAGAAAGAGAGCCAGGGCTTCAAGAAAAAGCTGCGCGAAAAGCTGCTCAAGTTCGTGACCCGCGTCCCTGTGTTCATGTACCTGACGGACTACCGCGAGGAAGCCCTCAAAGACGTGATCATGAACATCGAGCCGCAGTTGTTCCGTAAGGTCACCAACCTGGAAGTCTCCGACTTTGAAAAGCTCTGTGAGATCGGTGTCTTCAACCCGCCGGTAATGAACTCCGCCATCTTCGCGTTCAAGCGCTTTGAGGAGGCGAGCCTGACCTATGCCGGCGGTCGCTCACTCCCCGAAACCGTGGGCGGCTTTGACACAGTGATTCTGCGCTCTGAACTGCCGCTCGTCAATGACGGTCTTGCGTGAGTTGCCCCTGAGCCCTTAACTCTGGGGATGTAGGATAAGATGAGGAAAAGAGCAGGACAGGGCGTCAGAGAAGAGGGCGAACACGAGGTTCGCGCCCTACGGGCGCGATCCGCGATTTCGCGTATGCGGACCGGACGGTGTACGACTGGATGGAGTCTCTTTGCCCGAAGGCAGGTATACTCAGGGATTGACGCTGACCGTCGGTGTCACGCAGGGAGTTACACGATGCAGCACTTGACCGCCCGCTTTTTAGCCTTATTCGCCGCCACGGCCCTGCTGGCCGTCGGCCTGGCCCCTGTGCAGGCTCAAACGGGCGGCCGGGGGCACACCCGTGGTGGGGGGCGCAACCGTCCGACGCGGCCGGTCCCGCCGCCTCCGCCGCCTTCCGACGTGGAGGAGTTCGTCAACACCGCGCCGACTCTGGGGGCGCATGGGCTGGTGTACGTGGGGTCCTGGAACCACCAGATTCTGGCCCTGGACCAGAAGACGGGGGCAGTCCGCTGGAAGTTCAACACGGGAGACATCATCAACACGTCGCCTACGGTGGGGCCGGACGGGACGCTGTACGCGACGTCGCGCGACAAAAACGTCTACGCGCTGGACGGCCTAACCGGGGCCAAGAAGTGGCAGTACGCGACGTCCGGCGGGCCGCTGACGACGCGGGTGGCGGTCAGCGCGGCGGGCCTGGTGTACGTCGGCACATTCGACAAGAAGGTGGTGGCGCTGGACGCGAAGACCGGCACGAAGGTATGGGAGCGGGCGACCCAGATCGCGCCGTCTACGCCGATCCTCGGGCGCAGCAACCTGGTCTACGTGTCGGCGAACAAGCTGTACGCGCTGGACGGCGCGACTGGGGCGATCCGGTGGGACCTGGATCTGGGGGTCTTGCAGAGCGAGGCGCCTGCGGCGGGATCTGATGGGACAGTGTATGTGGGCACTGCGGACGGCCTGGTCTATGCGCTGAACGGCATGACGGGGCAGACGGTGTGGCAGTTCTCGACGGGGCATAGCGTGGATTACCCCGTCGTGGTGGGGCCGGAGGACCTGGTGTATGTGAGCGCACAGCGCCTCTTCGCTCTGCGGGCCTCCAACGGCAAGGAGCGCTGGGAGAAGGGTGGGGGTGGCAGCGAGTGGTCGGCGCCGGCCGTCGGCGGGAATGGGACGCTGTACGCCGGTTATAACGATGCTAACCTCTACGCGCTGGATGCGGCGACGGGGCGGGACCGCTGGCAATTTGCGACGGACGACGGGTTGCTGTGCTTCCCGACGGTCGGGCCGGAGGGGACAGTGTTCTTCCAGTGCGAGGGGGACGGAAAAGTCTACGGGCTGAACTGGGAAAGTGGGCGGGTACGGTGGGTGACGGCGCAGGACCCGCTGCCGTCGGCTCAGCCGGCGGGGTCTCAGCCGGCGTCGGGTGCGGGCGGGATAGAGGCGGGGATTTAGGACGAGAAGCTACCGGCACTGGAAGTGCCGGTCTACCCGGAGGAAACCCCGCCTGGGTTAAAGACAAAGTGAGCAACGAGGGCTCCTCAGTCGCGGAGCGACTTTCTCCGAGTAGACCGGCACTTCCAGTGCCGGGAGATCTTCTCTCTGCCTTAACTCTCCTGCACGTTTGGCTTGCGGTAATGATTTACGGTTGGTTTATGAACCTGAACTGCGAGATTGGTGGTCGGAACTATGCCAAGTTCACTGCGTCGCGCCGGACACGGTGGCTGCTCGGTGGGCAGAGCCGGGAAAAGTTCATGTGCGAGTACCGCCTTCTGCGTCGTCTGACCCTCCCCTGCGTTGTTGGTTTCTATTTGCTCGCTTTGTGGGGCGTCCTGTCCACGCCCTGACGCTGTCCCTCTAAAGATAAAGTTATGACCCCGACACCTGATACCGAAATCGTTCTCACGCACGGCGACCTGCGCCTGGTCGTCGCGCCCTATGGGGCGTCCCTGCGCGGCCTGTCCCGCGTGCTGCCGGGCGGCGGCTCGGAGCAGATCGTGGCCGGGTACACAGGCGCGAAGGGCAAGGTGGGCGGGCAGGGCGACGTGCTGATTCCGTTCCCCGGCCGGGTCGCGGAGGGGCGGTATACGTTTCAGGGGCAGGCGTACCAGATGGAGAAGAACGACGCGGAAGGGCCGAACGCCATCCACGGGTTCCTGCGGAAGACGCTCTGGGACATGGAGCAAAACGGGCCTTCAGAGGCGGCGTTTACGACGGCGCTGGCCGCCGATGCCCATCCGGGTTACCCATTTGCGCTGGCCGCCCGTGTCACTTACCGCGTGGATGAGGACGGGCTGACCTGCTCGTTCGCCGTCGGGAACGTTGGGGACAAGGCCGCGCCGGTTGGGACCGGGTTCCATCCGTATTTCACGGTCGGGTCGGCTTTGATTGATGCGGACACGCTGCACGTGCCGATGGCGTCCACGCTGGAGTACAAAGACTTAGTCCCGACGGGGCGGGTGCTGTCGGTGGAGGGCAGTGCCCTGGACTTC
>JAYTRQ010000635.1:0-10341 GCA_043746125.1 Armatimonadota bacterium
TGGAAGCGGACCGGATCGTTGGCTGCGGTGGCTGGAGCTTCCGCCGGACCCTCTACGGCGGGGATCAGGCCAAGGCCAGGGAAGACACACGGCTGGACCCACAGGCGGAGGCCGCCCGCATCCGGGCGTTCTTCGTCCACCCGGATTGGGCACGGCCCACTCGTGCGGATGACGCGAGCGGTGTGAAGCCGTTTACCCTCTGCCATGCTTTTCATCCTGCGTCTAAGAGGCTTTAGACGTGGACCTCGGCTGTCTCAGGTCCGGCAGGAAGGCCGCCAGCAGGCCAATCACGGGCAGAAACGAACACGCCCGGTAGATCGTCACAATCCCTGCCGTATCCGCCCACTTCCCCAGAACCGCCGCCCCGATTCCCGCCATGCCGAAGGCGAACCCGAAGAACAGGCCGGAGATCAGGCCCACACGGCCGGGCAGTAGCTCCTGCGCGTACACCAAAATCGCGGAGAAGGCGGACGCCAAGACGAACCCGATAATCACGCTCAACACGCCGGTCATTACCAGCCCCGCGCTCGGCAGCAGGAGCGTGAAGGGCAAGACGCCCAGAATAGACCCCCAGATCACCGACTTGCGCCCAATGCGATCGCCCACCGGGCCACCGATGAACGTCCCCAGAGCCACAGCCCCGAGGAACACGAACAGGTGGATCTGTGCGCTCTGGACCGACACACCGAAGCGGTGGATCAGATAGAACGTGTAGTAACTGCTGAGGCTGGACAAGTACACATACTTGGAGAAGACGAGCGCCAGCAGGACCGACAGGGAAATAGCCACGCGGCGTGGACTCAGTTCGACGCTCACCGACGCCTCGTGCGACTTGATCGCTTTGGAGGCTGCCGGGCGGGCCTTGTACCAGGCCCCCACCCGCGCGAGTATGAGCATGGCGAGAATCACGGCTACGGAGAACATTGCGAGCGAGTGCTGGCCGTGTGGGACGACGAAGAAGGCGGCCAGCAACGGCCCCAAAGAAGAGCCGGTGTTGCCGCCGACCTGGAAAAAGGACTGGGCAAGGCCGTGCTTCCCGCCCGATGCCGCCCGCGCCATGCGCGAGGCTTCAGGGTGGAACACGGACGACCCGATGCCGACGAGGGCCGACGCGCCCATGATGGCGGGGAACGTCGGCGCCCCGGCGAACAGGACCAGGCCGACCAGGGTGAAGCCCATGCCGACCACCAGGGAGTAGGGCAGGGGCCGCTTGTCCGTGTACAGCCCGATAAGCGGCTGTAAGAGCGAGGCCGCGAGCTGGTAGGTCAGTGTGATCAGCCCGATCTGGGTAAAGTTGAGTTGGAAGCTTTGCTTGAGCAACGGGTAGACGGCCGGGATGAGCGACTGCACCATATCGTTGAGCAGGTGGCAGAAGCTGAGGGCGCCTAATACGGCCATCGCCGTCTGTGCGGGGGCTGGGGACAACGCGGGTGAGTCGGTATGGATTGGGATGGGTCTTGGGATCGTCGCCATATCGTCGCTTTCGTCGCTAAAGGGGTCTTTCCCCCTGATTATACCCCCGCCTCATGCACTGTGTCTTTGGGCTGGGGCTGAGGAGAAGGAGATGGGGCATTGAAGTGTGTGCCCAAAAAGCAGAGGCCTCGGCATCGGCCAGGGCATTAGTCTAGACACGAGCGGTGGCCGGAGTGCATGTGCGAGCGGGACTTCTGGCGGCTCGTGCTAGCGGCCCTGGCGCTGGTGTGGGAGGTCGTCCAGGGAAAGTGAAAGCACACGGGGGCGGGACCAGGGGCAGCCCCGATCCCATTTCCACGTTTTCAGGGAACTTGCTCTGTCTCCGGGGCCTAGTCAGCCTGGCCATTCGGTGCGATCCACACAGTCTTCAAGTTGACGAACTCGCGCAGTCCGTGCTCGGACAGCTCGCGGCCGTGGCCGGAGCGCTTGATGCCGCCAAAGGGCAGGTGCGGGTCGGAGGTGACCATGCCATTGACGAAGGTCATACCGGCGGCGATCTCGTTGATGAACCGATCCTGCTCGATCGGGTCGGACGTCCACACGCTGCTGCCCAGGCCGAAGGGCGTGTCGTTGGCCTGTCGGAGAGCGTCGTCTAAATCGTGGATGCGGAACAGCAGGGCAACAGGGCCGAAGAACTCTTCTGAGTAGGCGGGGGCGTCCGGCGGGATGTCGGTCAGGGCCGTGGGCGCGTAGAAGTTACCCGGCCCGGCAAGACGTGTGCCGCCGGTTAGGACCCGCGCCCCGGCAGCCACGCTGCGGTCCACCTGGGAAGCCAATGCGTCTAAAATCTTGGGGGTGGCGAGCGGGCCGATATCGGTCTCCTCGTCCATCGGATCGCCCACTTGCAGCTCTTCCAGGCCTGCAACGAAGCGGGACGTGAACTCGTCGGCAATCGCGTCGTGGATCAGGAACCGCTTGGCAGCGATGCAGGACTGGCCATTGTTCAGCATTCTGGCCTTGATTGCCGTGGCGACAGCAGCCTCCAGATCGGCGCTGGGCATGATGATGAATGGGTCGCTGCCGCCCAGTTCCAGCACGACCTTCTTGATACTGCGTCCCGCCTGCTCCCCCAGAGCAATCCCTGCCCGCTCGCTGCCGGTGAGCGTCGCGGCAGCCACGCGCGGGTCATCCAGCACGGCGGGGATTTGGTCCAGTTCGATGAACAAAACCTGGAAGATACCCTCGTCAAAGCCCGCCCGTCGGAACAGATCTTCCAAAATCAGGGCGCATTGGGGCACGTTCTCGGCGTGTTTGAGCAGCCCGACGTTGCCGGCCATGAGGGCAGGCGCGGCAAACCGGAGGACCTGCCAGAGTGGGAAGTTCCAAGGCATGACGGCCAGAACGGGACCGAGGGGCAGGAAGCGGACGAAGGCCCGTGCGCCGCCGTCAATGTCGCAAGGCTGATCGGCAAGGAACCGCCCGGCGTTGTCCGCGTAATAGCGGCAGGCGAGGGCGCACTTTTCCACTTCCTGGACGGACGAGAGGAATGTCTTACCGACTTCCAGCGTCATCGTCTCAGCGATGCGGACCTTCTCGGCGTCTAGGATGTCGGCGGCGCGTGTCATCTTGGAGGCCCGCTCGGCCAACGGCGTCCACCGATGGGATTGGAACGCGGTGTGGGCCAGGCGCAGCTTCTCTTGCACCTCGTCGTCGGTCAGGGAGGGGAAGGTCTGGATCGTCTCCCCGGTCACGGGGTTGATGGTGGCGTAGGGCATAACAGTCTTTACCCGGCCCGCCGGGCACATAACCGGAGCGTTGACGCGCGGCGACGCGCGGTTCGTTCCCCGCCAAGGGCGTGACCGTGAGCCGCGCCAGGACGGCGACAGCCAGGCGGCAGGAGGCTCGTGAAAATGGCGGCGGACGAGCAATCATCCGCCGACGTTTTGCGTAGTGCTTTGAAATACGCCTTTGCTTCGGCAACGGCCATCGGGTTGGGGACAAACCGCTTTCTTTAGAGAGCGGTCTGTAGCTCGTGTTCGGCCCCCTGGCTGTGTTCGGCCTCCTGGCCCTTTTCCTTGACATCCCCACCCCGCCCGGCTATAATACGGTATGCTGAAGAAACTTCCGGGCGGCGTGGCCCTCGCACTGGCCCTGCTCCCTTTGTCCGCCCACTCGGCACCCAATGCCTCTCCCGATGACGTCGGAAGCACTCGCGTCGGCGCGATGTATACGACGTGGGACGATTACTACTTCTACGCGGCCTTCCGCGTCCACGATACTAACGTCGTCAGCACTAATGCCGCTACGACGTCCCAGCCGCAGCAGGACGATGACGTTGAGGTCTTCTTCGAGACTGACGACGCGCGGGCCAAGGTCCGCACCCCGCAGACGTTCCAGATGGCCGTGTCGGCGGACCAAGGCGCGTACTTCAGCGTCGGCGACAACACGAAAATCCCCAAAGGCAAGGCCGTCTACAGCTACAAATATGCCGTCAATGTACACGGGACGCTGAACAAGACGGTCGATACCGACGAAGGCTACGACGTCGAGGTGGCGATCCCCTGGTCGGAGATGGGCCGGACCGGGCCGCCCGCGCCTGGCTCCACATGGGGATTTAACGTCATCTCACGCGACCGGCAGAGCCTGACGGACCCGGCGGACTCGTTCTATTCGCTGTCCCCTAAAGTCCGCAAGCGCGACGATGTGCAGAACCCGGCACGGTGGTCGCGCATTACGTTCGTGGCGGCCGGTGCGGGCCTGGCCTCGACGGAAGACAAAGTCATCTGCGCCAAGGTCGTCGGGCAGTTCCCGCGCATCAACGGCGCCATCGTCAGCGGCGACTGGCCCGCCGCCACCCGGCTGTCGTTCGGGACCGAGGCCATCAAAGCGGCGGCACCCCTGACGGCCGAAGAGCCGAATACGACAGAGTCACCATTTGATAACCCCGCCACCCAGGCGGCGATCAATGGACCAGTTCCGCAGCAGGTGGCTGCCACTATCACCGGCACCATTGACGGGCCAGGCGGCCTGGTCATCAAGGTCGTGCCTGGCGGCATCGCACACCCACTCGGGACGGATGTGCCAATTCCTCCCCCCCCCCCGATCAAGCCAGCCAAGCGGCAGAAGGGCCGACCCACATTAGTCGCGCAGACGCCAGGCATCCCGGCCGACGTCCATGTGGACAGCGCCTCGTTCACACTGGGGCAGCTCAAGCCGCCCCCCTTCATCATGGCGATCTACCGAGTAGACTTCAATGGGGATAGGCGCAAGGGCGCAGCCCAGAATGTCTGGAATGCGGCCGGCGGGACGTTGCTGGCCGACCAGCCGATAAACGGGGCGGGGCCTTGGTTCTCGGGCCTGCGGTCGCAGTGGCACCATCAGCAGTTGTCCGATCTGCGCCGTTCAGGAATCGAAGTCGCTCTGCTGCGGACGCGGGCGGACGACCCGCTGCTCCCACGCGAGTTGGACGCCTTAGTCACAGCACTGAAGGAAATGAAGACACAGGGCGAGGATTATCCCCTGATCGGCGTGGACGCGACGGCGGGCCAGCCCGACCTGGACGTGATCTACGCGCACCTGCCGGCCGAGTTCCGGGCCATGCAGGAAGCACCCGTCCGGGGACAGAGCGGCGTCCTCGTCTACGACCTGAGCCTGGGAGGGGCGGAGGCAAAGTCGGCCCTGGCCGATGGGACACCCATCTCGCGGTCCTTCTACAACAGCGGCGTGGCGTCCGTCTCGCCCGGCCGGCTGGACAAAAACGGCGTCGTGGCGCGCCTGGGTGGCCGGACGTATGACACGTCCTGGCAGGTGGCTGAGGTTTCCACCCCGGATCAGGTCGTCGTGGATAGCTGGAACGACTTCGCACACGGTACCGAAATCACCGCCTCGCGCCAGTATGGCGAGCAGTACGCCGACGCGACGCGGGCGCAGGTAATTGGGTTCGACGGCAACCGGCCGTGGCACGCCAAGTATCTGGCCCACGCCGTCCCACGCGCGATGTACCCAAAGACGCTGTACCAGGTCCCCGTGCGGATCGAGAACGCCGGGACCCTGCCCTGGCGGGCGGGCGAGGGCTACTCATTGAACACGCGTTGGTACAAGGATGGCAAGTTGTATGACGCGAGCGCACCGCCCGTGCCGGTCGGCAAGGACGTCCTACCGGGCCAGGCGCTGACGCTCTCGGTTGGCGTCGTCGCCCGCGACAACTTCGGCGAGGATCTGGAGCCGGGGGATTACACCCTCGTCGTGGATATGGTGCAGGGGCAGGACCGCTGGTTCTCCTACGCGGGGGATACGCCTTTGCAGATCCCGGTCGCGGTCTCGGCGGGGGTAGGCGCATCCCAGGCGACGTTTATTGGAACGGGTACGCCGGGCGTGGCCCAGGCAGGCGTGGCGACCTCGACGACCGTAGATGTCCGCAATGACAGCGCCTCCTCATGGCCGACAACCTACACCCTAGGCTACAAGATCCAGACGACTGACCCGGACGGAAGCAGCCCCAAGACGGTCGCCGAAGGCAGTAAGCCCTTAGGGACAGACCCGATCGTGCCCGGCCAGATCGCGACCGTTCCTCTCACCCTGCCGCTTTCCCAGACGGGCGGACAGCCGCTGGCGTCGGGCGCCTATCGGGTCCATTGGTTCGTCCGCCCCGATGCAGCCGGCACGCCGGTGGCGGGCACATACGACGAGACTATCAACGTCACGGATCGTCTGCTGGGCGCGTCGTTCGTCATCGCGGACCTGCCGCGCACGACCGACGCGGGCAAGACCGAGACGGCCCACATTGCCCTCCAGAACGTCGGCCCGAACACATGGAAGAAGTCCGAACTGCGGATCGGCTACCACTGGTACTATCTGGATGGCGTGGAGCGTGAGTGGGAAGGTGGCCCAATCGCTTACCTCTCGAAGGACATCGCGCCGGGCGCAACGGATGGCACAATTGACGCCGAGTTCCGCGCCCCCAAGCAGCCGGGCCGGTATGCCCTGGTCTGGGACGTCCGGCAAGGCGACGGCCCCTGGCAGTCCACACAGCCCGTTTCGATCAGCGACGATCAGCTCCAAGCCTTCGTCTCCGTCGGCGGCAAGGGCGGCACGGTCGCCGTGGACCTGACCAAGTCATTCAACGCGGTTGGCATCGGGTCCGGCGAGACGTCCAAATCCGGCGGCTTTGACGGGCACGGCACGACCCTGCCCGCCGAGATGATGCCGCCCGACGGCACCTCCGAAGTAGACACCCTGCCGCTGCTGCTGGGCAAGCCAGGCCCACCGCTGTACCCATCGGGCTACTACACGGCCCAGAGTGGAGCCGATGAGGCCTCCAGCCATGCCATCTCGTTCCTGTACCCGAACGTGCACGAGGGCCTGCCAAACGTCGTCTCCTGTACGGGTCAGACTCTGACGCTGCCCGGAGGCAAGTACAAGGCCATTCACCTGCTGGCCGCGTCGGGCGGCACACAGGCCGTCACAGTTTCGTTCGCTTTCGGGTACGATAAAGACATCCTACCCACCTCCGCGACGATCAGCGGCTGGAACGAATCGCCGACGACAGGGAGCGCGACGCCGGGCCTGAGCGTCCCCTATCGGTATGTGTCGTCGGAGGCCAAACCCAGCGTGGCGACACTGGGCGATTACGTGCTGCGCCCAGAGCCTGGCCGGAAGCTGACCAGCCTGACCCTGCCGAACGAGCCGTCGGTCAAGATCGTGGCGGTGACACTGGAGAAGGAGTAGCGGGACATGGACTGGCAGCAATACATCCACAGCGACCCGTCCATTCTCGTCGGAAAGCCGGTCGTCAAGGGAACACGGCTGGCGGTCGAGTTCTTATTGCAGCTTTACGCGGCGGGCTGGACCGAGGCACAGATTCTTGAAAGCTATCCAACGCTGACGCCCGAGTCACTGCGGGCGGTTCACGCCTATGCAGCGGAGAGTATTCAGGAAGAGACGTTTTATTCGCTCGCTGGCGGCAAGTGACGGCGTTCCTTGCCAACGAGAACTTCCCGGTCCCAAGCATCGCGGCCCTCCGTAACGCGGGACTGGACGTGACGGCCATCACTGAAGACTCACCGGGTATAGCAGACACGATAGTTCTCGCGCAGGCCACTCAAGAAAAACGCATCATCCTGACGTTTGACCGTGACTATGGCGAGTTGATCTTTTACAGGAAGCTGCCCGTGCCTTTAGGCGTCATCTACCTGCGCTTCGTACCGGCCACCCCCACGGAAGCCGCAGAGCGTATCTTAGCCCTACTGAACATGGACCACATCACACTTGAAGGAATGTTCACGATCATTGGTGAGACTCAAATCCGCCAGCGAGCACTTCCATGACGGTCAGATCAGCGTAGAGGCAAAGGCGCACAACATGGAAATGCCCTATGGGAACGCGGGATTGGTCGCGATGTTGACGACGATGCTTGAGCAAGCCCAAAAAGGCGAGTTGACCAGTTTCGCTGGAGTTACATTCAGGAAGAATGGCGGCGGCGCGGACCATTCGGCGTGTATATCCCGTAGCGAAGACGCCGCCCGCGTCGTGGGAGAACTCAAAGCGCTGGCTCAGGAAGAAGAAGAGATGATTGCGGGGTAGCCACAGGCTACAGATTGGAGACCATCCATGACTGAGCGCAAGAGGTTCCCTGGCCTATCATCCACGGCCTTCGAACACCCGACGGATAAGACGACCCTGACGGCCTTGCGGAAGGCACCAGGCATTGACTGGGTCTTTCGGAAGTTCAACGAGTACGGCGGCGACCGAGCCGGGCGGCTGTACTGCCTGTCCGACACGGTCCGGGTGGACCGGAACCAGTGCTCCGACCTGTACCAGATGCTCGTCGAGTCGTGCGCGACCTTGGACATGCCGGTCCCACAGCTCTACATTGACCAGCGGCCCCTCGCTAACGCCTTCACGTTCTGCGTTGAGTCGCCGATTATCGTCCTCTATTCCGGGCTGATCGAGCTTCTGGACGAGGAAGAATGGCGGGTCGTGCTGGGGCACGAGCTAGGGCATATCAAGTCCGGCCACGTGCTGTACCGGCAGATCGCTGAGTTCCTCGCGAACCTGCTGATGCGACTGGGCGGGCGGACGTTTGGGTTGGCGCAGGGCCTGGGGGTGGGGCTGTTCTACGCTTTCTTCCACTGGTATCGGCAGTCGGAACTGACGGCGGACCGGGCAGGTCTGCTGGTCTGTCAGAACGTCACGACTGTCTTGAACGTGGAAATGAAGCTGGCCGGAGGTTCGCGCAAACTGTACGCGCAGATGGACAAGGATGCGTTCTTGCAGCAGGGCCGGGATTACGAGGAGATGGGGCGGGACGCGCTCAATTCGTTCCTCAAGTTAGGCCAGACTTTGCACACGACGCACCCGTTCCCAGCCGTCCGCGCGATGGAGATAGACGCCTGGGCGAAAGGCGAGGAGTACGCGGCCATCCTGAACGGCGACTATGACAGGATGTCGGACAAACTCACGCCGACGACCGAAGCCTTCCAGGACACGCCGCCGGACGACGCCCGGACGTGCCCGAACTGCAAAAGCCCGATCTCTTACCGCGCGTTCGTCTTCTGCCCGAACTGCGGGGCGGACCTGCCGCGCTGACGTTTCCTGGCACTGGAAGTGCCGGTCTATTCGGAGAAAGTCGCTCCGCGACTGAGAAAGCGTCAAGGCGGGCGGTCTCTTCAACCCTGGAGGGGTTTCCGCCGGGTAGACCGGCACTTCCAGTGCTGGGACGTACTCTGGTGAGGACTAGGCACAACCCCAATTTCCCTACCCCTCGAACTCCGACCGGGGGCCGCTGTACACCAGCGGCTCCTCGGCGGAGGCGTAAGCCTCCCTCGCCTCTAGACGATCCTCACGCTGGAAGACCAGCAAATAGTACGATGCGGAGTATTCACGCATAGCCCGGCTGCCACTGTCCAGCTCCTCAAAAGGCGACTGGTCCATACCATCGCTCTCCGAGACCGTGCGACGCCAGGTGTCGGGCGTCAGCGAGAACAACACCCAGCCCTGCTCCGAATGCGTATCTAACACTCCCTGGATCCCCTCATAATCGCTCACCACTGTTTTGTACCGGTGCATGCTTGGGTCCTCCCTGCTTGGTGACCATTGTACCACAGACAAGCAGGTGGCAACAAGACGGACAATCCTATCCCAGTACCGCGCCCTCCGGGTCTGCCATTGTCGAAGCGGTACTTCTCGGCGTCCTCACCGGTTAGCCGTGCGTCTCAGCGCATGGAGCCAGAGCGCCAGGGAAGAAGTACCAACGCATCGGGGACCGTGACACCAGTCTCGCGCGGGGACTGTACTACCCCATTCAGGCGGTAGGAAAGCTGGGTGGAAGCGCCGCCGTCTACGCACATGGCGGCCTGGGCCCGGGTTGAGTCGTAGCGTGGGAAGTAAGCGGCAAGGAAGGCGGCGAGGTCCTGGAACGTCGCGCCCGACGCGATGCCGAAGACCAGGTGGCGGGGCCTGCCTCCGACGCTGTCATAAGCGACGAAGGTCCGCGGGACGGGGCCGGGGCTGACCAACCGTTCTTGGTACTGCGTCACGACGACTTTGCCGCCCGCAATCAGCGTCGGGCCACAGCCGACGGCCTCCAGAACGTGCCAGAGCGATCCTACACGGCCCATCGGCCCACCGTACGTTCGCACCGACTGTGTTTGGCCCGGCTCGGTCGCCGCCCAGACGATGCGGGGAGTCCCACTGGCCATCAGCCCGAACGCACTGCGGACATACTGGCCGCGCCGGATGGTCGCGCTGCCCGACCCATGGAGCGGCGGGGCGGCGTGACGGACGCGCCCTTTCTGCACGAGCAGGCCGACGAACTCCTTGCGGCCCTGCGCGTCTTCGCCCCCAAAGTAGCCGCCGTTGACGGCGGCCAAGGCATTCGTCTTGGTCAGCCAATCGCGCGGCGTGTACGCCTGCCCCACGACCGCCCCC
>JAYTRQ010000636.1:0-3339 GCA_043746125.1 Armatimonadota bacterium
GCCGTTCAACCGCGACGGCGGCGATACCGAAACGCACTACAACTGGAAGCTGAACGCCCAAAGCATTGGCAATGACATAGGACACCCCAAGTGTCAAGCAACTGACGTAGGAGGATACAGCTGCCGCTCGTACGGCTCTGCCTCTCCCGCGTAGGTCGCCAGCATCGCCGCGTACCGGTCCCGCGCCTCCGGCGGCCATCCGGCCGGTGCCTTCTGGACTTTGGCCACCATCTGCGCCTGAATCCGCTCTGGCAGCACCCGCAGGTCGGGCTGGTACCAGAGCGTGATCAGCGTCCGCCGCTCGTCGGTTCCGTTCGCATGGGCGGCGTGGAGCAGACGTGCATCCCCGATCAGCAGATCACCCGCACGTATGGGAACGTCCGCTTCGTCCGGGCGCGTGGAGAACTCCGGCAGGCTCAGGTCCCACGCCTGGCTCAGAACGGCCGAGCAAGACCATGCGTTTCAACGCATGAACCCTGAATTATGAACAACGCCCACCGGGCCGCGTCGGTATTGGCCAGGCGTCCGCCCCGTCGCTTGCCGGAACACGCGGGAGAAGTAGGCGGCCTCCTCAAAGCCGCAGAAGGCGCGGTCCACGGAGCTGGACCGCAGGTGGGTGAAAGCGGCTAAATCGTCGCGGGTAAGCCGCCGATGCAGATTTTGGCTCAGGAAAACGATCAGGCCCGCGTGGGAGGAGACGCGCAAGTCTCGGAAGGGGGAAGGAGCGTCCTCCCAGGCAGCCAGAAGTTGGTCCAACGCTTGCGAGAAGGCCGGTGGGCCTCGCAGGGGCACGACTGGGGCAAGTGGGTGAAGGCGGAACAGATCGAGTCCAGGTGAGAGCGAGCCGTCGAAGACGACCCACTCATGGACGCCCGGCACAGCCGCGTACTCGGCAGAGGGCAGAGAGGGCGAGTGGACCATGACCGCCCCAGCCGGGGCAGGGGCGCATTCACCCCGCGCCAGCGTCTCCACCCGGCCCGTTTGAACGTGGCTGATCCCCCAGTGCTGATGTTCGATCTCGGCTCCGAGCGCCTTGTATGGGGTACGCGCAATCTGGTAGACAGAGATCTGCCAGTTCTGGTGGACGGCATCAGGCATAGGCTCAGTAGAGAGTCGCCAGCGGTTCCTCGTCCGGCACGCGGGTAAGAAGCGATTCGGGACGGTAGCCGCCTCTGGCCTTGTCGCCTAGATAGACGGCGCTGAAGATGACGATCAAAATGGCGGGCAGGGCGGCCACATAGCGCAGGGCCAGTTCAGGGTGTGCCTTGCTGACGTCCTGGACGTGGCCCATGAGCGGCAGAACGATCGCGACGGAGAACATACCAGCTGCACCCATTAATGCCAGCAGGAATGAGCCACCACGCGGAAACCGCTCTGACGTCACCCCCAGCATGGTCGGCCAGTAGTAGCAGACGCCTACGGCGAACACGGCCGCAGCAGCGAACACACCCACTTTAGACTGGGCATAGCTCATGGCAAGGAGGCCCAGTAGTGAGAAGATAGACGAGCCGATGAGTAGCCCAACGGGCGAAATCTTGTGGACGAACTGCCCCGCGAAAGATCTACCAACGAACATAATGGCATTGATGAGGACGAGGACCAGAATGCTGCTGGCTCCAGCGACGTTCTGCAGGATAGACCCGATCCACTGCCCCGTTGCGAGTTCCGTGGAGGCCGTCAGCAGCATACAGAACAGCCATACGAGGAACAAGGGCCGCAGGGCCTCGCGGTACATCTCGCCCGTCGTGACCCGGGACTGCACCCGCTCCGTAGCTGGGTACGTCTGGCCGAGAAAGAGCAAGCCATAGACAATCAGCGGCAGCCCGATCATCGCCATCTTCACCTGCCAGCCCAAGTGCAGGGTCGTCAGCCCGTAGGCCAGCAGGCCGCCGACCACGATGCCGCCGGGGAAGTAGGCATGGAGCGAGTTGAGCCGGTGCGTCTTCTTGTCGGCGTACATGGTCGTGACGAGCGGGTTGACAACCGCCTCAATCAAGCCGTTCCCCATGCCGATCAAGAGCGTACCCGTCCAGAGTGACCAGTAGCTCCACGCCAAAACCGTCAGGACAATGCCCGCCGCGTGGCAGACGAAGGCCAGCGCCAGAACCCGACCCATCCCCAGGGCATCTACCACCTGACCGCCGAAGAAGATGGAGGCCGTGAACCCCAGGAAGGCGATGCCGGCGACTGCGCCGACCTGCTCCTTGTTCAACGTAAAGCGCAGCCCTAGCGCATCCATGATGTCCGCGCGCACCGCGAACGTCATGGCCGTGACGAGAAGAGCGAGGCAGGAGGCGAGAAACAGCCGCTCCCGCGAATAGCCCGGCATTGATAAAGCAGACGTACTCATTTCGTCTCTCCTTTGATAACGAGATGTCTATCGCGCCATTGTATCAAAGGGCAGGGACACTGTCAAGAGGCTGGTATACTGTCAAGGGGTTGGTAGACTGTCCTTATGGCGAACGAAGACCGGGCGGCTCAAATCGCGGCGAGAGTTCTGAAAGAGCCTATCACGGACTGTGAGGCGATTACGGGCAGAGGCTCCGTCAACCTCGTTTACTGCGTCGCAACACCATCTCAACAGGTGGTCGTGCGAATGCGTGAGGCCGGGGACGTGCGGGTAGAGTTTGGCAAAGAGGCTTGGTGCTACCAGCGGGCGGGTGAAGCGGGTATCCCCGGCCCTCGAGTCCTCGACGTCGGGGAGGATGACGCCGGGGAGTCTCTAGTCCTCGCGCGAGTGGATGGGGCGAGCGGCGAGGACGTGCCGGACGCCTTGAGCGTCTGGCGGACGCTGGGCGGTTATGCCCGCCGCATCCATGCCATCCCTGTCAGTGGCTTCGGTAATCTAGTGAGCGACCCAGGGGCAGACACGTTCGGCAACGGCCATGCCCCTTCCTGGGAGGCACAAGTGGCTTACAATCAGGCTCAACTGGGGCTGGAGGACGCACTAATTGCGCTCGGCGTCTACGACGCGGGAGAGATTGAGGCCATCCAAGCAGCCTTCGCGGAACTCGCCGGATGTCGGTTCCGGTTCGGCCTAAACCACGGAGACCTCAGCCCGCGCAACGTGATTGTATCGCCTGGCGGCGAGACGTTTCTGCTGGACTGGGGCTGTGCCCACGTTCACGCTGTCCCGCACTCGGACCTGTTGACCCTGCCGGATTGGCAGTCTCCTGACGATCCAACTACGGCGGCATTTCTAGCAGGCTACGGCCTGAGCCGGGCCGAGTATGAGGCACTTCTGCCTGACCTTAAACGGCTGTCTCTGCTTCGTGCGTTTGACGTAACGCGGTGGGCGATAGACCAGCGCCCGGCAGACGTGGAGGCGTATGCGGAACG